>CAVEWO010000199.1:0-3842 GCA_963619345.1 Bacteroidaceae bacterium | reverse complement strand
ATTGAAAATCCCCATCGAGCTGTGCTCGACAGGGACTTTGTCTACAGTCTGAGAGACCGGGAATCCGGTCTCTTTTATTATGGCTTTAAGCCTGTTTTGACGGTTTTATCCGGCAAAACAAATAAAGCGCCACTGATGCGACAGCCTCATCATTTTACTGCGCGTCATATGGCGGCTGCAGCTTTATGTTAAAATCTCATAGTTTTTATATCAGATCGTGGAATTTGAATGTCGACTTGCCGCTGGCGTAGTCTGCGACGATCTGACCGTTGCCGGCGAGCCGGTATTTGTATGTCACGAGGCCGTCCAGGCCTACAGGGCCGCGGGCGTGTATTTTGCCGGTGCTGATACCGACTTCGGCGCCGAAGCCGTATCTGAATCCATCGGCGAATCTCGTAGAGCAGTTGAGGTATACTCCTGCGGAGTCGACGAGCGACATGAATTTTTCGGCTGAATCCTTGTCTTCGGTTATGATGCAGTCAGTGTGATGCGAGCCGTACCTGTTTATATGCTCGATTGCTTCGTCGATATCGTTTACGATCTTGACCGTGAGTATGTAGTCGAGGTATTCTGTCTCATAATCCTTGTCAGTCGCAGGTTCGCACTGTATGAGACCCATTGAAGCCGCGTCGCAGCGGTATTTGATCCTGCTGCCGGATGCATCTGCGAGCATCGGTATCAGCAGATCTGCGATATCCTTGTGCACCAGAAGTGTTTCTGCTGCATTGCATGCAGCTACATACTGAGTCTTGGAGTCGATAATGATCGGGATCGCTGTTTCGATGCTTGCCGCACCGTCGACGTACACGTGGCATATGCCGTCAGCGTGACCCATCACAGGGATCTTTGAATTTTCCATGATATACTGAACAAACTGGTTCGAGCCTCTCGGGATGAGAAGGTCGACATAGTCGTGGCATTTGAGCAGCTCGCCTATCTCAGCTCTGTCCTCGATGAGGACTGCGAAATGCTCAGGAAGCCCTGCCTTGATGCATGCGTCATAGATCACGTCAAAGAGAGCTCTGTTCGTGTGTTTCGCCTCACTGCCGCCTTTGAGGATGATGCAGTTGCCGCTCTTTATACAAAGGGATGCGATCTGCACCAGCGCATCAGGTCTCGATTCGAAGATGACGCCGATAACGCCGATAGGACACGTTACCTTTGTCAGCACGAGATCATCGTCAAGCTCGCGTTTCAGCAGCTTCTTGAAAAGCGGATCTTCCAGATCGATGAGATCGTATATGCCTGTCACGCATGTGGAAAGCTTGTGATCGTCGAACTTCAGCCTGTTTACGATCGGGTCGGCAAGAGAACTTTCCTTTGCAGCGGCAAGGTCTCTCTCATTTGCCTTGAAAATGTCAGCCTTGTTTGCCGTCAGCGCCTTTGCGACCGCCTCCAGTGCGCTGTTTCTCGTATCTTCGCTGAGCGACGCCATTGTAAAACTGTCATCTTTTACTTGTTTGATACTGTCGATAAAATCCATGTGATTTTTCCTTTCATAAATTCCTGATAAACGATTTAATAAAATCTCTGATAAACTGATTTATTTCCATATGATTTTTCCTGTCGTGATCCTCCAGCACGATAAATCCGCTGCTGTATGAAGGATAGATAGAGAAATCCTCACGCGGCAGTCCGGCAGCGTCCAGATCTGCGATAACGAGCCCTGAATCCCGGATGAGCGGAAACTTTATATGGAAATCTGAATCCCTGCGGCTGAATCTGATCTCCGCAGGATAATCACCGAAGCTGAAACCCGTGTAGTCGAACGGTTCAGTGCGCTGGCTGCCGTTCACCGTCATAGTGGATCCCGAGATCACGATTTTTTCCACATTCAGTCCGCATACCGGAAAACCCAGGTGGAACATTGCCTTGTGAAAATCCGTCTTGCTCACGACTTTGATGAGCCTGGCAAGCTGCAGCACGTCATCGCTGTTGTGCAGCAGGATCTTCCTGCAAAGCTCAGGATCGCCGGTCTTCTCATAGCTGTCGTAAAGCTCCACGCTTTCGGCTCCCGAGATCTCGTCTGCCCTGTTCTGCCACAGTCCCATATAGTTTTCCACGGTCTTCTGCTTGAGGTTGGGAACGAATTTTTTAATCGGAGAGTGGCCGTTGACTACAAGATAAAGATCCAGGTCATACGGCGTGCAGCTCCCTGTGGAAAAACGCTGCAGTCTCCTGTTGATGAACGGCATGTCGAAATGTCTGCCGTTGTATGTTATCACCATGTCGAGTTCTGAAACTTTTTCTGCAAAACTCTCAAGCGCCTGGCTTTCCTCGCTGCGGTTTTCTGCAAGATACTGATGCATCGTCATAGTCTGCAGGTCGAGCAGACCGCCGAGTATGAACTTGTTGCGGGCAGGGTTCAGCCCTGTCGTCTCTATGTCGAGGACTCCGATCCGCATACCGCTGAAGTAAAAATCCAGCAGGCTGCTGGTGTAAAGGGGTTCCTCGTACTTCATAGTCAAATGTTTCATAATGCCTATTATAACAAGAGCATGTGTTAAAATAAAGAAAAAATGCATAAAGCGGATTTCAATGATTTTTCAATCTTTGATGGTATAATACCAGCTGTGGAGGTGTCGAAATGAGACTCTTGCTTGTTGAGGACGAAAAAAGGATGGGGCAGGCTCTGTGTGAGATACTGCGCTTTGAAAATTATGACGTAGATCATTACGAGGATGGCGTAAGCGGTCTGGCTGCCGCGGAGAGCGGCGTTTACGACATGATGATACTGGATGTTATGCTGCCGGGAATGAACGGCTATGAGATCGCCAGGAGGGCGCGCATAAGCGGTGTCGATGCGCCGATACTAATGCTCACCGCCAAAGCGGAGGTGGATGACAAGGTGCGTGGTCTCGACTGCGGTGCGGATGATTATCTGACGAAGCCTTTCGTGACAAAAGAGCTGCTTGCGAGGCTGAGGGCGCTGGCAAGGCGTACGCTGGGCACGGTCGACGGGATCATGTCATATGGTGATATATCGCTGGACGCAGGCACATTTGAGCTGTTGTGCACGAAAACGGGTCAGAGTGTCAGGCTTAGTGAAAAGGAGTACCGCATACTGGAGTATATGGTATCGAACAGAGGACAGATACTTGCACGCGAGCAGCTCGCGGTCAAGATCTGGGGATTTGAAAGTGATGCGGAGTATAACAACGTGGAGGTATATATGTCGTTCACGCGAAAGAAGCTCGCATTTGTCGGAGCGGAGACGGTGATAAAGGCTGTCCGTGGTGTAGGCTATGAACTGAGGTATGGTGATGTTTAAAAAATCGAGGAAGAAAATCGTTGCTTCTATAATGTCCATACTAGTAATGCTGTGGGCAGGGACGCTGGGAATGATCTATGCTTCAAGCTATTTTGAGATGTCCAGGCAGAACGAGCGGATGCTGGAGGCTCATTCTGATATGTATACGCTTCCGGATGAGAACACCGGTATGCCGCCTGAAAAGCCTGAGCCGGGTGACAGTGCGCCAAAAGAGGGCGAGGAGCCGGGATTCACGGATTCTCCGCGATTCAGGATGGCGAACTTTTATACGGTAGCGCTGTCAGATGACGGAGAAGTGCTCAAAATCAGCAACGAGTCTCCGACGGTCTACAGCGATAACGATCTGGAAAATCTGGCAAAGAGTATAGCGGACAGCGGAAAGCAAAGCGGAAGCGAGGGGAATCTTGCCTTTTACGCTGCAGACAAGAGTGGATATACGCTGGTGACATTCATGGATAATACGGTCATCAATGAAAGTGCAGCCACACTGCTCAGATATACGTTTATTTTCGGCGGCGTCGCACTGATCGTGTTTTTCTTTATCTCGCTGTTTCTGGCGAAGAATATAGTG
>CAVEWO010000198.1:0-3852 GCA_963619345.1 Bacteroidaceae bacterium | reverse complement strand
TTACATCTCCTATAATATCATACTGTCCTTTAAGAATATTCAGTTTTTCAATAAGTTCTCTGCTAATCTTTGCAGCATCGCTTTGATTTATTCGGTCATTATTCTGCTTTCCTGCGGTTTTACCGGCTGTATCAGCGAATACCGGCTGTCGAAATTTAATATGGATATATGAATTCTTAACATTCTTTTAACTATACACCTCAGATTTCTATGCTATAATGGGCGTGTTGGAGGATTTTATGTTAAACGATGCAGAAGATACTGACGAAAGTGATTTTATAGATACGGCGGCATCAGTACCGTCGTTATGGTATATAGTTCTTATACTCTCAGCAATTTATTTTTTTGAAAGAATTCACATCTCTTTGGAAAAGGGAACAGGTTTCCCGTGTTTTGATCTGCCTGCAGATATCGGCATGAAGTACACGTAGGGACTGTATTTCCAGCCGTAAAATTCGTATACAGGTTATTGACTATAAAGCAGGAGAAAATTTCAGATACATATGTTTAAGAAAATAAAAAAATTATCGACCGTGCGGATAGTAGCTATCGGTTTCGCAGCTGCGATACTGCTGGGTTCAGGCTTGCTGATGCTGCCGTGCTGTATCAGAGACGGTGTCACACTTCATTATATCGATGCTCTGTACACTTCTACAAGCGCAGTGTGCGTGACCGGGCTTATCGCTGTCGACGCAGGAGACACATTTACACCTCTGGGGCAGTTTTTTCTGGGATTTCTTATACAGATAGGAGGTCTCGGAGTTACGGCAGTAGGTGCCGGTATAATAGTGGCAGTAGGCCGGAGGGTCGACTTCAGAGGCAGGAATATAATAAAGGATGCGATGAATCTGACTACAGGAAAAGGCATGGTGAAATTCGTAAAAAGTATCTTTTTAACAACAATGGTTTTCGAGCTGAGCGGGGCTCTGTTCAGTTCGTTTGTTTTCATCAGAGATTATCCGCCGCTGAAGGCTGCAGGAATAAGCCTCTTTCATTCAGTGGCTGCATTCAACAATTCAGGATTTGATATACTGGGAGGCTTTAAGAATCTCACCCCGTATCGTGACAATGTGCTTCTTAACATAGTCACGTGCATACTTATCTTTTTCGGAGGCATAGGCTTTCTGGTAATAAGAGAAATCATTACAAAAAAATTCAGGTGGCGGAAATTTTCTATGCACACGAAAATCGTCCTTTCTGTGAGCCTGATACTTGTCGCCGCAGGAACACTGCTGATAAAGCTTACGGAAGACGTTACATGGCTGGGAGCCTTTTTCAACAGCGTGTCAGCAAGAACGGCAGGGTTTTCGACTTATTCTCTCGGAGGATTTTCAGATCCGGGACTTCTTATCCTTATTATCCTGATGTTTATAGGCGCATCGCCGGGTTCTACAGGAGGAGGAATAAAAACCAGTACATTTTTTGTGCTGCTGCAGGGAATAAAATCGTCAGCGACAAATAAGATGGAGGAAGCTTTTCACTACTCTGTGCCTAAAGATGCTTTTAGAAAGGCATCTGTCATAACTATGATCGCTGCCGGTGTAATCTTTACCGGAACATATCTGATGATGATAATGGAACCGGATGTTTCACTGATGGATGCTATTTTTGAGATCACAAGCGCATTCGGTACAGTGGGATTATCGACAGGCATAACAACAGGTCTCGGAACCGGTGCGAAGCTGCTTTCCATAATAATAATGTACATAGGAAGGCTCGGCCCGCTCACGATAGCTACAGTATGGTATTTTATAAAAGGAGAAAGAACCAGTTATCCGGAAGGCAATATTTCTATAGGATAAAGGTGGATAGGTGTAAAAATGTTTAGCAGATATAAAGATGATAATGTTTCGTATGGTATAGTGGGGCTCGGCAGATTCGGATATGCACTGGCAAAAGCACTGGCAGAGCTGGATGCTGATCTGCTGATCCTTGATAAAGATGAAGAAAAGATAAGAGATATGAGAGAGTATACAGAGAATGCACTGGTGATAAAAAATCTGGATAAAGCCTCTTTGCTGGAGACGGGAATACAGAATTGCGATATCGCGATAGTGTGCATAGGTGAACAGATGGATATCTCTATCCTTACTACACTTCATCTGGTATCACTGGGTATACCGGAAGTGGTTGCAAGAGCTACGAGCGCGGAGCATGGCGAAATACTTGAAAAGCTTGGAGCGAAAGTGGTTTATCCTGAGCGTGATATGGCTGAGCGTCTGGCAAAGCGTATGGAAGAAGCTAATATGCCTGAGTTTGCACAGCTCAACGACAAAGTCGGCATAGCGAAGCTTACTGTTGCATATGAAATGGAAAATGAAATCGTTTCAGATGCAGACATTGAGACAAGATTCAATGTAAAGCTTATCGCAATTGAAAGCGGCGGAGAAATACTGGATGATATCGATCCGTATTATGAATTCAAGGAATATGATGTGATATATGTTCTCGGGAACATAAATGATCTCAGAAAACTGACGGAATGGATAGAAGTCAACTGATCAGCAAAGCCGGCATCTGCCGCGCAGTGTGTCAGAAGTGACCCAAAATCGGGCGCTCAGATACCGGGCGCGCACAGTGTGCGCCCGGTGCACAGCACATGCGGCGCAGGAGGAAAACCCCCGGCTTCAAAGCACGCCTGCGTTTTGCAGAGTGCTCAAACGCTGTGACTGCAAAGGAAAGAAGGAAGTGAGCCGGCGCTTTGCAAAAAAAATAAAAGAAGATCCCGCATAATGGTATGAGAATTGCTTTATATACTGGTGAAACATCAAATACAGTTGTTTCAGCAGAAATAATAATCAGTCATACTTATTATGGAGGTGAAGAAATGAAAGAGTACATGCCGTACGGAGAAGAACAGCCGTATATCAAAGCCGGTCCGTTCAAGGTTCGACTTCCGTTCATTCATTATCGTTTTGAGATCGCAGACTATATACAGGGACTGCTTATGTGTGCCGTATGTCTCGGTGCGATCCCTCTTCTTCAGGAAAATCTGGGGATGCCGTTTGAAGTCGCACTGGCAATCGTAACACTGAATGGATTTCTGTATACGTGGCATACTCTATTAGGGGATCCGGTAGTTCCGGGATGGATAACTCCGGCGATACCTCTTCTGGTGGCATACTGTCTGACATTTCCTGAAGGACAGGCTCGAATCCAGGCCTTATGCGCATTTGAGATCACGCTTGGTGTGTTCTCCATCGTGTTAGGAGTTACAGGAGTTGCCGGTAAGCTTGTTAAGCTTATCCCGCCGGCTATCAAATCAGGTGTAATACTTGGAGCAGGTATCTCTGCGATTTACATGATATTCAGTGACGATAACAAATTTGCAGCAATGCCGTACACTACCACGATCTGCCTGATAATCGCATTTTATCTGCTGTTCTCGAACGGATTCAAGAGACTTAGCACAAAGAACAAGTTCTTTGAGACTATTGCCAATCTTGGTATACTTCCGGCAATACTGATAGCTGTAATAGTAGCTCCGCTTGTTGGAGAAACAGCTTTTCCTACGATCGAATGGGGTTTCTCGCACCCTGATTTCGCAACGCTGTGGACCGACTGGGTACCGTGGGGTAATCTTGGATGGCCTAGTGTAACGATGTTTGTAAGCTCGATACCTACAGTTCTTGCTATATATATCGTACTGTTCGGTGATGTAGTGCAGAGCAAGTCTCTCGTACATGATGCCGATATCACAAGACCTGATGAGAAAATCGACTATGACCCTAACAGAGCACACCTTATTTTCGGTATAAGAAATACTCTTATGGGCGTTATCGGACCTGATGTAACGATGTGCGGACCTCTGTGGGCAGCAATGCAGGTAGTTGTATGCGAAAGATACAAAAA
>CAVEWO010000197.1:0-3854 GCA_963619345.1 Bacteroidaceae bacterium | reverse complement strand
ATGTCAGTTTTAGAGTTAAACGAGCTGGTTAAGGCTTGTGAAGAAGAATTCGGCGTATCAGCAGCAGCAGGCGTTGTAGTTGCAGCAGCAGACGGCGCAGCAGCAGCAGGCGAAGAACAGACTGAATTCACAGTAGTTCTTAAGGAAGTTGGAGCAGAAAAGATAAAGGTTATCAAGGCTGTAAGAGAAATCACAGGCTTAGGGCTCAAGGAAGCTAAGGAACTGGTTGACGGAGCTCCTTCAAACCTTAAAGAAGGATGCGAAAAGGCAGAAGCTGAAGGATACAAAGCACAGCTCGAAGAAGTTGGAGCAGTTGTTGAACTCAAATAAGCTCGCGTTTTCAGAAGAAAAGCACTATGGCAGATGACTTTATGTCATCTGCCGTTTTTTTAAGAGAACTGTTTTCTTTATTATGGAGGAAATATCGCTTTCGATATTTCCGGAATACCGACAAAAGTTTCATATGAAAATATGTGGCGAAGCCGCTTTTGTTATACTTATGTGAAGAAAATGAAAAATATTCCAAAAACTATTGACGGTTTGACAACGATGTGGTATCATAATAAACTGCCCTGCAAATGTAATTTGTTAAAGATATAAGGAGTGATGACTATGCCAAATCCGATAAAATTAGGTAGAAAAGAACGAATGACCTTTTCGAAAATCAATGAAGTGGCAGAAATGCCAAATCTGATACAGATTCAGACGGATTCATATGATTGGTTTGTAAGAGAAGGTTTTCGCGAAGTTTTTGAGGATGTTTCGCCAATCAAGGATTATGCGGACAATCTTGTTCTCGAATTCATTGACTACTCCCTTACAGATCCGCCTAAATACGGCCAGGAAGAGTGTAAGGAGAGGGACGTTACCTATGCAGCTCCGTTAAAAGTAAGAGTACGTCTGGTAAATAAGGAAACCGGAGAAGTAAAGGAACAGGAAGTTTTCATGGGAGATTTTCCATTGATGACTGAAAAGGGTACTTTTATCTATAATGGTGCGGAGAGAGTTGTAGTTACTCAGCTCGTGCGTTCACCGGGACCTTATTATGATAAAGAAATAGACAAATCAGGTAAAAACCTGTTCTTCACAACAGTCATCCCGAACAGGGGGGCTTGGCTCGAATATGAAACCGACTCCAATGAGATAATTTCTGTCAGAGTCGACAGGACAAGAAAACAGCCTGTGACAACGCTTCTCAGAGCGATGGGTATGGGAAGCAATCAGGAAATCCTGGATACTTTCGGTGAAGAACCTAGACTGCTGAAAACGCTGGAAAAGGATACGACCACGAATTATGAAGAAGGTCTCAAGGAGATATACAAGAAACTGAGACCTGGCGAACCGCCTACGCTTGAGAGTGCACAGTCGCTGTTTAATTCGATGTTCTTCGATCCTAAGCGTTATGATCTGGCTAAGGTAGGTAGATATAAATACAACAAAAAACTGGGGCTTTTCAATAGACTTGTCGGCAATGCAGTGGCTGAAGACGTAATAGACCCGAACACAGGAGAGATCCTGGCTGAGAAGGATCAGACGGTAGACAAGGTGCTGGCAAGACAGATAGAGAATGCCGGAGTCGAATTTGTAATGGTCAAAAGTCCTGTAGATGACGGGAAAGTGACCAAAGTAATAGGAAATCAATTCGTTGATATCGATTCATATATAGATTTTGATATCTCAGATATCAAAATGCCTAAACAGGTCTATTACCCTGTACTGATGGATATCTTTCGTGAGAACGAAGATCAGGAGTCTGTAAAAGAGGCCATCAGATACAGGAAGAATGAGCTGTCTCCGAAGCATATACTGGTTGCAGACGTTATAGCGTCGGTGAGCTACCTGCTCAACCTCAACTATGGCATAGGAAACATCGATGATATAGATCATCTGGGCAATAGAAGACTGAGAACAGTAGGAGAACTGCTGCAGAACCAGATAAGGATAGGCCTTTCCAGAATGGAAAGAACTATAAAAGAGAGAATGACAACTCAGGATATCTCTGAGGTAACTCCGCAGGGACTTATGAACATAAGGCCAGTAACCGCAGCTGTAAAGGAGTTTTTCGGAAGTTCACAGCTCTCACAGTTCATGGACCAGAACAATCCGCTGGCTGAACTGACACACAAGAGAAGACTTTCGGCTCTTGGACCTGGAGGACTTTCCAGAGAAAGAGCCGGATTCGAAGTAAGAGACGTACATCATTCACATTACGGAAGAATGTGTCCTATAGAAACGCCGGAAGGCCCGAATATCGGTCTGATCGGCTCGCTTACGACATATGGTATCGTTAATGAATACGGCTTTATTGAAACTCCGTACAGAGTAGTAGATAAGGCGGCGGGACGAGTAACAGAGGAGATTCATTACCTCACAGCAGATGATGAAGAGGACAAGATCGTGGCGCAGGCGAACGAACCTCTCGATTCAGAGGGGCATTTCGTGAATCTCAAGGTTGCAGCGAGAGGTAAAGGCGGAGAAATTGACCTGGTGCCGAGAGAAGCTGTAGACTACATGGACGTATCACCTAAACAGGTAGTGTCTGTTGCGACTGCTATGATACCGTTCCTCGAAAACGACGACGCTAACAGAGCCCTGATGGGTGCCAACATGCAGAGACAGGCGGTGCCTCTTCTCGTGACAGAAGCGCCTATAGTTGGAACCGGTATGGAGCATAAAGCTGCAAAGGACTCAGGCGTGGTTATAATTGCAAAGCATTCGGGAACGATCGATTTTGTTGATGCAGACAAGATCGTTGTGCTCAGAGATGACGGGGAAGGAAAAGATGAATACACGCTCCTTAAATTCAAACGCTCGAACCAGGGTACGTGCATCAATCAGCGACCTATCGTATACAATGGCGAACATGTAGAACAGGGAGAAGTCATTGCTGACGGCCCGTCTACAGAAAATGGAGAGATTGCTCTCGGAAAGAACCTGCTCATTGGATTCATGACGTGGGAAGGCTACAACTATGAGGACGCTATCATACTCAATGAAAGACTCATTATGGAGGATGTGCTTACGTCTATCCATATAGAAAAATACGAAGCAGAGGCCAGAGATACGAAGCTCGGACCTGAAGAAATAACAAGAGAAATACCTAACGTGGGTGAGGATGCACTCAAGGATCTTGATGAGGAAGGTATCATCAGAAAAGGTGCTGAAGTAAACTCGTCGGATATTCTGGTAGGTAAAGTCACACCGAAGGGTGAAACAGAGCTCACTGCTGAAGAAAGACTCCTCAGAGCTATTTTCGGAGAAAAGGCAAGAGAAGTAAGAGACACTTCACTGAGAGTACCTCACGGTGAAACAGGTATAGTAGTAGAGGTCAAAGTGTTCTCCAGAGAAAACGGCGATGAACTGCCTCCTGGAGTAAACAAGCTCGTAAGATGCTATATCGCGACAAAGAGAAAGATAAGCGTTGGAGACAAGATGGCGGGAAGACACGGTAACAAGGGTGTAATCTCGAGGATACTTCCTGAAGAAGATATGCCGTTTCTGGAAAACGGCCAGTCGCTTCAGGTCATGCTGAATCCTCTCGGCGTACCTTCACGAATGAACGTTGGTCAGGTACTCGAAGTGCATCTCGGTCTTGCTGCAAAGACAAAGGATTGGTACATCGCAACGCCTGTATTCGACGGTGCGACAGAAAAAGATATAATACAGCTTCTTGAGGAAAACGGATACGATAGGAGCGGTAAGCTGCGTCTCAGAGATGGACGAACAGGAGAGTACTTCGACAATCCTGTAACGGTAGGATACATGTATATGCTCAAACTCCACCATCTCGTTGATGATAAGATCCATGCGAGAAGTACGGGTCCGTACTCACTGGTAACGCAGCAGCCTCTGGG
>CAVEWO010000196.1:0-3868 GCA_963619345.1 Bacteroidaceae bacterium | reverse complement strand
GGTCGAGCGTGGTAGCGGCAAATCCGGGCAGAGTCATATATGCGGGATGGTACGGCGGTTACGGAAACTGCGTTCAGATCGATCACGGCGGCGGTGTAGTAACGCTTTACGGCCACAATTCGAGCCTTAATGTGAGTGTTGGACAGCAGGTATCAAGAGGACAGACTATAGCGTACATAGGCTCCACAGGATATTCCACAGGTCCGCACTGTCACTTCGAAGTGATACTTGACGGCGTTCAGGTGGATCCGCTGGATTATATCCTCTAAACGGAAACGGATGAAAGATAATCGTTAAAAACAAAAATCGGACAGGAAAGAAATATATGAAAACAGCAGAAGAGATTCTGAAGGGTATCCTGAACAAAAGAGGGGTATCATCAGAGGAAGACATTTCCGAGTTTTTGTCAGACAGACCAAAGAAAACATACGATCCATTCCTGCTTCTTAACATGGAGGCGGGAGTGGATTTGTTGTTGTCGGAAATAAATTCAGGAAAAAAAATATGCATATACGGAGATTATGACGCAGACGGGGTGACATCCGTATGCATACTGTCGCATGTTCTGAGCATGCTGACGGACAATTTTACATATTATATCCCGTCGAGGTTCAGTGAAGGATACGGCCTCAACATGGAAGCGGTATCGCGCATAAAGGACGATGGTGCGGATCTTATCATAACAGTAGACTGCGGCAGCGTGTCTTACGAAGAGGTCGAGTATGCGAAAAGACTGGGAATGAAGGTTATCGTGACTGACCACCATAGCATCGAGGATGTGAAGGCCGACTGCATACTGATAAACCCTAAGCAGAAGGAATGCGGTTATCCTTTCAGCGAGCTGGCGGGATGCGGGATAGCGTTTAAGATGGTGCAGGCGATATGCAGGAAGACAGGACTGCCGAAGAGCGTGATAAACGACGTGCTGGATCTCGCGGCGATAGGAACTGTAGGTGATATAGTGGCGCTCACAGACGAGAACAGGACGATCGTGAAATACGGGCTGATGAGGATCAACGAGGGCAGGCGCAGGTCGCTGAAAAGACTTGTGGAAGCAATATCCCTGAAAAATGTCACATCGGAGAACATCGCTTTCGGAATAGCACCTCATATAAATGCGGCAGGCAGGATGGCACATGCGAAGGAAGCCGTTGAGCTTTTCCAGGCAGAAGACAGCAGGACTATAGAAACCAGGGTCGCAGAGTTGATCAGATTCAACACTGAGAGAAAGGCGAAGCAGAACGATGCATATGAGCGGTGCATGGAAAAGATCAGCGGGGCTGAGAACTTCATCGTCCTTGATATGGATGACATACACGAGGGCATAGCCGGGATCGTTGCAGGAAAGATCAAGGAGACACTGAACAGGCCGGTGATAATAGTGACGCCGTCGGGAGAAGGTGATATCAAGGGTACCGGGCGCAGCGTTGAGAGCGTAGATATATTCGCGCTGCTCAAACGGCACGACAGCCTTTTCAAAAGATTCGGCGGCCACAGGAGCGCATGCGGTTTCCTGATGAAGAAAGAAAAACTGGAAATTTTGAGGAGCGAGCTGGACAGGGAAGTGCAGTTCATGCTCGGCAACGATCCGCACATGTTCGATGTGCAGACCGTGTGTGACGAGACGATAGCGCCGGGAGAGCTCACGATGGAGCTGGCGCATGGCCTTGAAAAGCTGCAGCCGTACGGACAGGCAAATCCGAAGCCGGTATTCAGGATGTGTGATGTGACTGTTTCAAAGCTCAGGTTCATGGGAGATGATGCAGAGCATGCAGGATTCACGGCGGTGGCATCAGATGGAAGCAGAGCGGACTGCATACTTTTCAGGAAAGCAAGGGAAAATGCAGACCTGCTTTCGTCCGGTGGACCGGTCGATATCACAGGAACGATAAATATAAAGGAATGGATGGGAAGAGAAAGCGTACAGTTTGTTATTGAGGAGGTAATGTGATGGAGATGAAGAAAAAGAAATTTGTGATCTGCATCGTGGCGGCGTTTCTTGCGGGAAGCGTGGTGACAGGCGGAGCCTGTGCTGCCGTGTTCAACGGAGCACTGGGCTACGTCAAGATGTCGAAGAAGGATTATGATGATATGTCCGCCGTGTACGAACGGTACAATAAGCTGGAAAGCCTGTATGAAACTATAAACAAGAACTATTATTCAGATGTGGATGACGATGCACTGATCGAAGGAGCATGTAAAGGACTGGTATCAGGACTCGATGATCCGTATTCAAGCTACATGACAGCCAATGAGTACAAAAGCTGGAAAGCCTCAGCAACAGGGGAATACTCCGGCGTTGGCCTGACCTTTGCAGAAGCGCAGGACGGCAGCTTTACAGTTGTGTCTGTGACTAAAGACTCGCCAGCGGAAAAAGCTGGGATGAAAGCAGGCGACATACTGCTCAAGGTGGATGACAAAGAGTACGACGACCTGGAGCTGATCGCGAATGCGATACGCGGCAGCGCAGGTACCAAAGTGACGATCACATATTCGCGCAGCGGCAGGGAAGATGAGATCACACTTACACGAGAAAAGATAACTCAGCACAGTGTCGAATACAAGATGATCGACAGCAATACAGGATACATAAATATATCTTCGTTTATCGAATCTACCGGAGATGACTTTAATACAGCACTCAGTGATATCGAGGACAAGGGTGCGAAAAATCTCGTGCTCGATCTGAGAGACAACGGCGGCGGTCTGGTGGATGCAGCGGTAGAAGTGGCAGATCAGTTCCTCGACAAGGGCGTAGTCGTATATGTGGAAGATAAGAATAAAAAGCGCAGCGATTACGATGCCGAGGACGGCAAGACGGATCTCAGCACAGTAGTGCTGGTGAATGAAAACAGTGCCAGTGCATCGGAGATACTGGCGGCAGCACTTCAGGACAACGGATTCAAGCTGGTAGGCCAGAATACTTACGGCAAAGGCGTGATACAGTCGACGGCTGAGCTTTCAGACGGATCTGCGATAAAGCTCACGATAATGCAGTATTTCTCACCGGACGGCAACAAGATACACAAGAAAGGCGTAAAACCTGACTACGAGGTAAAGAATGATGATGACAGCGGCAGTGATGCACAGCTGGATAAAGCCCTCAGCCTGTTCTGATCCGGACTGGCAGACGCTCGTGACCGCATGACTGTATGCTGATTCGCACTTTAAAGCTTTAAAGTAATCGTTGACTGAGAAAGCCGGAAATGATATAATCCAGTTACAGACGTGTGTAATGAAAGGAGCATGATATGGCATACGAATCCAGATTCAAGAGAGAAGATATAGATGAGCTTTTTAAAGCGATACTGCTGCTTCAGGATGAGGAAGACTGCTACAGATTCTTTGAAGACATATGTACTGTCAACGAGATACACGCTATCGCACAGAGGCTTCAGGTAGCGAAGCTGCTGTCTGAGAACAAGACCTACAGTGAGATAGAGAACATAACGAAGGCATCGACTGCCACGATAAGCAGGATAAACAAGTGCCTCGTATACGGATCCGACGGATACAGGAGGATCCTCAAAAGACTGGCGGAGTCAGAGAAGTGAGAACTGGCGCAATTTGAATACGACCAGATATAGCAAAAGCGGCGGACATTAAATAGTCCGCCTTTTTATCGCTTTTTATCACTTGATGCGGGAGGGGCTTTCAGAGAATTATTTTATGGAATTATATATATATGAAAACTACAGAGACGTGTTCCCGGAGGCGGAGGGCAGAAAGCTGACCGATCTGTTGATACTTGATGCACTTCGTCAATGCGGAGTGCACACGGGACGAGTAGAGCGGACGGACAAAGGCAAGCCGTACATCGCTGAGTTTTGTGCAGATACTGATGCGGGCGGGGTTTGTGATCATGGAG
>CAVEWO010000195.1:0-3888 GCA_963619345.1 Bacteroidaceae bacterium | reverse complement strand
GATATAGTCTCTGGAAAGGGAATTTAATAGATACATTGTGGAATGTAAATCATGATGCTGGTTAGTTTCATGGCTTCTTTTTCACATTTAATAGATACATTAATGAAGTTTAACGACTTGCTGAATAAATACATTACAGAGATAGGGTGCACTGCAAAGGAGCTTTCTGAAGTGTCGGGGCTGTCTGCTGCCGCAATGAGCAGATACCGTACAGGAGAGCGTGTTCCCGGAAAGGAGCAGCTCGCGATGCTGATAGACGGGCTGGTTTCGCTGGCTGAAAAAAATGCGCACAGTGAAGAGCGGCAGCAGAAGGATACAGGTGTCACGGGAAGCGAGATACGTGAAGCGTTCAGAGCATACACAGATGAAGCGGATTTTGATTATGAACAGTTCACTGATAATCTCAACATGCTTATTTCTGCGCTCGATATCAGTACCTCAGAGCTTTCCAGAGCGCTCAGCTTCGATCCCTCATACATTTCCAGGATACGGCTCGGTCACAGAGGAAGCCTTCGGACCGTGAGGGGTTTATCGAGGGTATATGCAGATTTGTCGTGAACAAGAGGTATTCGGAGGATACAGCAGGGATACTGGCTGAACTGACCGGGTGCGATGAGGCAGATTTGGCAGCGGAGACCGGATGTATGGATGTCCTGCGAAAATGGCTGAGCAGCGGCACGTCGAACGGCAGTGATCCGGTGGGGAGCTTCCTGAGGAAATTCGATGATTTCGATCTGGATGAATATATACGGGCGATAAAGTTCTACCAGCTCAAAGTACCGTCGGTGCCTTTCCAGCTGCCGGTTTCGAGGAATTATTACGGCATCGAGGAAATGAAGCAGGGCGAGCTCGACTTTTTCAAAACGACGGTGCTTTCAAAATCACTGGATGATGTCTTCATATGCAGCGATATGCCTATGGCTGACATGGCTGAGGGTCTGAATTTCGGCAAGAAATGGATGTTCGGGATCGCGATGATGATGAAAAGGGGCTCCACATCAATATCATACATAATATAGACAGGCCTTTCGGCGAGATGACGCTCGGGCTTGAAAGCTGGATGCCTCTTTACATGACGGGGCAGGTATCGCCGTACTATCTGAGAGGAAAGCATAACGGGGTGTACTGTCATTTTAACTACGTCGCCGGAAAGGCGGCGCTGAGCGGTGAGCGCATACATGGACACCATGACAGCGGCAGATACTGTCTGACGAAGAACAGGGAAGAAGTGGCGTATTTCAGCAAAAAGGTAAAGCATCTGCTGGCAAAGGCAAGACCTCTGATGGAGGTGTACAGGAGCGAATCGGAAAAACAGTATTCCATATTCGTGAATACGGACGCGTCTGCACCGGGGCCGCGTCACAACATACTTTCATCGCTGCCTTTGTATACGATGGATGACGAGCTGCTTGAGCGCCTGCTCGACAGCAATGATGTCCCGGCTGACGACAGAGCCGTGATCTGCGCATTTGCACAGAAACAGAAAGAGCTCATGGAGAATATACTGCGTGAAAATACAGTTACAGACGACGTTCCTCTGCTGACGGAAGAGGAATTTGCAGAGCATCCTATGGTGATGTCGATTTCGGATATCTTTTATGAAAAGGAGCTGCACTACTCTTATGAAGAATACCGCATGCATCTTAAGGCGTGCAGGGATTTTGCAGAAAAACACAAGTCGTACAGGTTCAACGAGCATGAGGATCATGCGTTCAGAAATATCCAGATCCGTATACATGAAGGCCGCTGGGCGATTATATCGAAGAACAAGGCGCCGGCGGTGCATTTCGTGATACGCCGGATAGGCAGGAAATCAAGCAGCAGAGACAGCACCGGCCCGGATCGGATAAATGATTTAAATAAAGATATTAAAAATCCCGCAGTGCTATGACCGGTTGTCCAGTGCATGCCCTGCGGGGTCTGTTTTTTCAGTTTTGATGGCGCTGTTTGATCGTTCGATAACAGTGCGCAAGTGTTTTAGTAATGCATAACGACAGGCATGCCGACGTCGACTGAGTTGTAAAGCTCAGGCATCCTGCTCGGCGGCATGTTGATGCATCCGTGGCTTCCGTTGTATACCCATATGCTTCCGCCGAAAGTGCTTCTCCAGTCTGCATCGTGGAAGCCCTGACCGGTCCATGTCACGCCGAGCCAGTATTTTACCGGGCTTTCGTATTTCGTACCGTCGCCATTGTCGCCTTTGAGGACTACGTTACGCACTTTGTTCAGGATGTAGTATGTTCCGATATCGGTAGTCGTTCCTGTAGCCTGGCATCCTGTAACGCAGTTTGAACTGAAGTAAAGCTCGCCCTTTATGTAAAGCTGCACTGTCTGGTACGAGATATCCACGTCGATGTAAGTATCACCAATTGCTCTCGAGTATTCGCCGTAGCCTTTTTCCGAGAAGACAGGCTCTCTTGTAACGTCCTTGTGAGAGTTGATATCCTTGACGAGCTGGTTTTTTTCTTCACCCTGATTTATCTCCCAGCCGTAAGTGCCGCCGGCGACACTGATCTCTCTTCCGCTGAGTGATGTGAAGTTTCTTTCAGCTCCGATGTTGTCGTACTTTTCGGCAAGCGATGCTACATATTCACCGACAGCGGCTTCGTCAGCCTGGCCGGATCTGTCGTCCTTCATCAGTTTGTCGAGCTGTTCTGCTGTTATCGTGAAAGTCTCTTCGCCGAGGCTGTATGTTATCTTCTGTTTGAGATACTTCTTGCAGTATTTCTGGTATTCTTTAAGATCTTCGTTGTCTGAAGTGATCTCAGGAATCGTGTAGTAATCCTTTTCTTCGAATGCAAATCTGAATTCGCCGCCCTCTATGTGTGTGAGAAGGTCTTTGAAAAATGCTTCGCCGTCAGGCTTCGTACCGTGTATTTCCGAGACTATAGGAAAATCCGATTTTGAAAGATCCACGTATGCGTTGCGGCTTTCCTTGGCATTTTTCTTGTTGAGAAAATCTGCGCTCAGGACATTCTGCTTGAATTCTTCACCGTACTTGTCGACAGTCATTGGGAACTGTACGGTCAGAGGCGTCTTTATGAAATGGTTCATGGCGGCGAGAACAATGCTGTGCTTTTTCGCGTTTTTCAGGCTTTTTTGTATTTTATATGTGCAGTCGAAATTCGTGAACTCAGCGAGATCATCGCTCAACGGTCCGGTAACCACTATGTGCTTTGCATTCCATTTCTCTGTGAGTTTTTTTTCTGCCTGATCGTATGACAAACCGGAGCAATCGATTCCGTTGATCTGAGTGTTGTCAGAGAATCTGTCGCTTTTGTAGTCATCAGATTTGGAATATGCAAAGGTAGCGCATCCTATTACTGCCAATATTGCAAGAATAATTATCAAAACGGTTATAATAATTTTTTTCATATCTTCTCCTTAATCAAACCTTTTCCATTTTACTCTATTTAATACAAGTTTTAAAGGGAAAAAAAACATTTTTGTGGTAAAATAGCAATATAATTTGTTGTTTTGGATTTGCGAGGTAAAATATGGCTTTTACACATCTTCATGTACATACAGAATACAGCCTTTTAGACGGCGCCTCAAGGATAGATGATCTGGTGTCACACGCAAAAGAGCTTGGAATGACATCGCTTGCGATAACCGACCACGGCGTGATGTTCGGCGTGATAGACTTTTACAGAGAATGTCTGAAACAGGGGATAAAACCCATAATAGGATGTGAAGTGTACACTGCTGCCAGGACGCTTTTTGACAAGGATTCCGACAAGGACAAGCACATGGGGCATCTCGTGCTGCTGGCTGAGAACAATACGGGTTACAGGAACCTGATGAAAATCGTGTCGGAAGGATATCGTCACGGGTTTTACTACAAACCGAGGATAGACAAGAATGTACTGCGACAGTACAGCGAAGGCC
>CAVEWO010000194.1:0-3903 GCA_963619345.1 Bacteroidaceae bacterium | reverse complement strand
AGTCGCGCACTACGAATGCGAAGGTTGGGGGTTCGAGTCCCTCATGGCGCGCCAAGAAGCCCGGAATTTCAATGTTCCGGGTTTTTAATTTTATACCGGAGCATGATAAATCATCACTATTTTACCAGATTAGAGACTGAAACCCACTATTTTTTCAATAGCTTCAAGCTTTCTCGATGCAGCTATGTTTATATAATATTTGGCTGTTATTTCTATAGAGGAATGGCCCATAAGCTTTGATGTTTCTTCAATAGGGACGCCTGCTCTGCTCAGGTTAGTTCCAAACGTGTGCCTGTAATCATGAAACTTGTGATATGGAACATCTATTTTTTTATACAGCCTTTCTAATGCCTTCTGCAGATTCCTCCGATAGTAATAGTTGCCCGTTGCTGTAGTAAAAAGATAATTTGTTCGGTAATTATTTTTGAGCATTTCTTCTTTGTGCAGCGCTGTATGCTTTTTGATTTCTTCCATGACTTTGTCAGGAAGGGGTAACGCTCGTGCGCTTGCGGTCGATTTGGTATCAATAAGATGAAATTCGTATTCTCCCTTGGCATTTTGCTCGGCAAGCTGCTTATTGATATAAAGATGAATTTGGATATTCTGTAGTGAGTGTAGGGACATCACACAGAGGACAATCCATTTCTGTTCTATGTCTAATTAAATTTTACTCATTCATTCAAGACGGTACAAAAAAGCGGCAGTCAGCTGCTTTTTTGCAGACTATGTGATCTTCATATGCACGTTTGATCCCTTCGGAAGAGATCAGCCTGTCTATACATTCCGATATCGCAAGGATACCCTAAACGACTTGCAACCCGGAGACGAAACCTGTAAAATATTCTTAAACACATCATGCTCTGATAAAAAAATACCGACGGAGCTGAGAAGTTTTTTCATTATGTCAGAAGAATGGACATCCAAACTGATGACGAGCTTAAAAGACTCCGATATGATGCATAAAGTATACTTTAAACAGCTTCAATAATGAATATATAATCTCAAGTTTTGTACACTTTAACCGGTTAAGAGATTGATATAATAAAATATTTCAAGTAAATATCTCAAGTAATATGGACTGTTTATGACTCGCCGGTCAGTAACAATCAAAAAATACGATAGGTATCCGAAAATGAATGTTAAAGACACATTGAAGTAAATGGTGCGCGATATGAATTTTGATATCGAGATTGTGAGCTGTCCGATTGTCCGGGAGGCTGCCGGTCACAGCAGCACAGGAAATACGCGGCACCGGAAAATGCGCAGCATAGGAAATACGCGGCACTGTGAAAATCCGGAGCCCGGATGTGAATACAGCGCTGCGCCGCAGGTAAAGCCGAAGAAAAAACGGAGAAGAAGAGATGTACGTAAATACTGTTTTTATCCTATATATCATTGCAATGCTGATATCAATAGTGTGCCTTGTTTTTGCTGCACTCGTTTTTGTACATAAAACCGAATGGGAAAACAGGACATACATAGCGGCGCGCAGATTCGCGATTGTGGTGCTGCTGACGGACCTGCTGTATTTTATATTTTACTACCGCGAGGTTGTACAGCAGAAATTCGCGCTGGCGCTTCCGTTCAGAATCGCTGACTATGTGTTCTGCAATCTGCTGGTTCTGTGCTGGATAATGCTGCTTCTGCACCTGCTCGACAGGGAAAAACACCGCCGGCTGGCAGTTGTCAGCATTGCGGTAACAGCACTGCGCATCTTTGCATCAATCGTCGTCACAACGGCATTCATGGGCGTATATTATGACATAAGCAGCCCGGCGGTCAGAGCCGCGTGGACAGCCGCAGAGACAGTGTTCATCACGATTACGGCAGTGATGATAATTTATGGGAGCATCTGCGGGATTATAGAAAGTGTCAGTACGCTCAGGAAAAGGTTTATTGTGGTGTGTTCGGTGCTGATTATTCTGTGGAACGTCATCCAGGGAGTGGTGGATTTCGGGCTGTTCGCAGGAAGTTACGGGGTGTCCGCATGGAAACTTCAGACTCCTGATTTTACCGGAGCCGTGATGTTTCTGCTGAACCTTGCCACGTGCGTATTCGTATTTACGGAGGATTTCAGCCCGTTGTTTTTCAACAGCAGGAGAGCTTACGAGGCGGCTGATACAGATGCAGAATGTACTGCGCTGCCGGACGCTGCTGAGAGTTCGTCTCAAATCACAGCCGCTGCAAATCCTGACATAGCAGCCGGGCCGGTCACGCACACTGCATTGAGTCCGGACACAACGACCGCTGCCGGATCGGATATACCCCTTTCTATTGTCGGGGAGGCCATGAGCCGCGGACAGAATATGCAGATGGACGAAAAACTGGACATACTTGCGGAGAAGCATCGGCTGACCGTACGCGAAAGAGAAGTACTGGGGCACCTTTACATGGGGAAAACCAACCCTGAGATAGCTGCAGAGCTTTATATATCAGTAAATACTGTAAAGAAGCACATAAAAAATATCTATGATAAAATGGGCATAAACAGCAGGATGGAGGTCGTCCATGTGGTAGACTCGTGGCGCGCATGAGCATTGCCGGCGGCAGGATTACGTCACTAAGCATTAAAACAGAATATATCAGAAAAAAAGAGCGAGGCGGTGACACCGGGAGACGGCAGCACCTCGGCAGCTCATGAATTCAGCCTAGATTGTGAGAAAATCAGACAGTACCCGCCAATATCACCCGGTCGGGTACTTTTATTATGCGCTTTTATCAGTTAAAATGTTCGAAAATTGCAATATTTCTTAATCGTCTTGCAAAACGCATTATTTTGCAGAACTGCAGGAAATATGCAGAAGGGAAGCACGTCGCCGGCTCATAGGGATCTGAGGCATGCCGGATATATTCCGGCCGGCTGCGGAACAGACGGACCGCCGGCCCCGGCAGGTTATCAATTGAGTAAGACAGCCGGCAGTCTGGTTGTCAGTCGGACAGCTTACAGCTTCGGCAGATGTGCTTTGAGAAAAAGGAGGAAGCTCATGAAAAGAAAACTCATGAAACAAGAACTCATCAAAGATGAATTCACGAAGAGCGGCGTCATGGGAAATGAAGCCGCACAGAGGAGAATTGTACGGTCAAAAGGAATGAAGAAAAAAATACTGCCGGTGCTGTTTTCGGCTATGCTGGCATTCACGCTCTCAATCGGGCTGTCAGGCTGCGGAAACAGTGAAACAGACGAGGCTTCTATGACGGCGGACTGTGCAAACGGCAATTTCGTAGGCGCGGTGGATGAAGACACGGATGTTCTCGCATTCAAAGGTATCCCATATGCAAAATCGCCGACAGGCGATCTGAGATGGAAAGCCCCTGAGGCACCGGAAGACAGTGACGAAATCTTTGATGCAAAGGAATTCGGCAAGACTTCAGTGCAGTATTCATGGCACTCGGAGCCTGCCGGTGAGAACGAGGCCGGAGTCGGAGAGGACTGCCTTACATTGAATGTATGGACAAAAGACCTTGAAACCACAGACAAAGCTGTAATGGTATACATACACGGCGGCGGCTTTGCATGGGGCGGCACGGCAGACTCACTGTACAACGGTGCGACTATAGTGGAACAGCACAATGATGTGATAGTAGTAAGCATGAACTACAGACTCGGCATGTTCGGCGAAATCGACCTGAGCAAAGTCGAGGGCGGCGAGGACTTCCCGGACAGCAAGAACCTCAGCATGCTCGACCTGATGCAGGGTCTGAAATGGGTACAGGAAAACATTGAGGCGTTCGGCGGAGACCCTGACAATGTAACAATCTTCGGAGAATCGGCAGGGGGCGCTTTCGCATCACTCCTGACAGCAAGCTCAGACGCGCAGGGACTTTTCCAGAGAGCAATAGCAGAGAGCGGATGTGTAAATCTCACATACAATCAGGAAGACTTTGACAATTGGGGAACCACAG
>CAVEWO010000193.1:0-3906 GCA_963619345.1 Bacteroidaceae bacterium | reverse complement strand
ATATTACCGCGGCAATATACAGCCGCCCAAAGCAGGAAGCAGCCGTATAGTGCCGATGCACCCTGTAGTCGCAGAAGAGCTTGCAAAACACAAAGAGCGTTCCCCAGAGAATGAGTACGTGTTTGTGTCAGCTTCCGGCAGGCTCCTTGACTACCACAATGTGCGCCGTTCGTTTCAGAGGTTCTACGCCCGAAACAACATCCCGGAAAAGAAACTGCATGCATACCGGGCAACATTCTGCACCGAGCTTTGCAGAGCTGGAGTGCCGCTTGAAGTCGCATCCAAGCTCATGGGACACAAAAGCATAGAAGTCACCGCCCGTCATTATGCGCTTGTGAAACAAGATGTGCAGATAGATGCCATCGGCAGACTTCCTGTCTTTTAATTTTTTTTACAACTTTTTTACAACTTTTGCGCAAAAGTATTGAGAACTAAAGAGAAAAACAGAAAACAATGCAGAATCTCAAGAAATAAAAAACACGTTGAAATTTCAATGCTTTCAACGTGTTTTTCCGTTGCAATTGGCGCGCCATGAGGGACTCGAACCCCCAACCTTCGCATTCGTAGTGCGCGACTCTATCCAATTGAGCTAATGGCGCTTGCTAAATTGACAATAACAATTATACACCATTTCATTATGCTGTGTCAAAATATATTTCTGTTTTTACCATTAAAAATTATTCTATTTTCTGCATTTTTTCGCGCATGCGCCCAAGGACTTTCTTCTCGATCCTGGATACCTGCACTTGAGATATTCCTAGCACAGATGCGATCTGCTGCTGCGTCATGTCACGAAAATAGCGCAGCACTATTATCTGACGCTCCCTGTCAGCCAGGTCTCTGATAGCCGCTTTCAGATCAAGCAGCTCCACGTTCTGCTGCTCCTCATCCACATAATTCCCACCATGCATACCCTCCGGTATCAGCTCATTGTCCAGACTTTCTATGCTTGAAAGTGAATCAATCGCTTCCAGCACCTCCATAACCCGTTCCCTGGAAGTGCCCATTTTCTGCGCAAGATAGCTGATCTTCGGGCTTTTTCCGTGTTTATTGTAATATTCCTGCTGAAAGACCTTCAGGTTCCTCATTTCAGTCTTAAGCTGCCGGCTCAGCTTTATCTTTCCATCGTCTCTCAAAAAACGTTTTATCTCACCTAATATCATGGGGACTGCATAGGTCGAAAACATCACGCCGAACTCCGAATCGAACCGGTCTATCGCCTTTACGAGACCGATAAAACCGACCTGTATGAGATCTTCCGTCTCATAGTATGCCGACGTGTACTTGAGAGCCAGATTCTTCACAAGACCTATATTCTGCGCAACGACCTGCTCGCGCGCTGTGCAGTTGCCGCTCTGCGCCTTTGCAATAAGTCTGTATGTATCCTCTTTAGCTGCCGGACTATATTTAGATGCCACTTAATATATCCAGATATTTTATCATGATCACGGTAGTCCCCCTGCCTTCTTCCGATCTCACTTTCAGCTTGTCAGTAAAGCTCTCCATCACAGTGAATCCCATTCCGGATCTTTCCTCACTGTCACCTGTGGAAAACATCGGCTCCATCGCCTGTTTCACATCTCTTATCCCTACGCCCTGATCTTCGACCGTTATCACGACCTTGCCGCCATCATACATTGCGCACTCCATGGAAACCTTCACCGCAGTTCTGTCCTCACATTCCCTGTATCCATGTATGATACTATTGCTCACAGCTTCGGATACTGCAGTCTTTATCTCCGTCAGCTCCTCCACCGTAGGATCCAGAGGCATCACGAAAGCCGCCGCCACAGCTCTGGCGAAGGCCTCGTTTTCCGCAAGTGCACTAAACTCTGTTTTCATCACATTGTTCATACATCAAACCTCCATGCTCATTTGTTCCTGCCCGTTTATAAATGCGACTGCCGCATCGAAATCCGCAGCCTCGGGCACAAGAGAAAAAACACCTGCCATATCCAGCAGCTTCCTCACATATTCGCTGCAGCCCGCTACGCACATCCTGCGGCCGTTTTTGTGCAGCTTTTTATAACGACCCAGTACAACTCCTATGCCCGAACTGTCCATAAAGCCGACACCGCTGAAATCCATTACAAGATCGCTGCAGTCAAAAGCTTTCATCGATTTATCTATCGCCCGTCTGAGAGGCAGCGCGCTGTGATGATCCACATCCCCACGGATGCAGGATATCAGCACTTTTCCAGAAATCCTAAAAATCACTTCCACTAAAAAACCTCCTATGCAAAAGATCATACAATAATTATAATCTTTCGCACAGGAGGTTGTCTTTAAGAGAAAACATCTGATTTTCACTAATTTTGTCGGCTATCGCGGAAAAATATCAATGATTTCTTGCGAAGCCACAGCAGCGTCTATGAGCGCTTCGCAGTCAAGTCTGCTTTCTGACGCAAGGATTCTGTCAAGCTTAGGCTTTGTCACAGGATGCTTAGGCAGAAATACCGTGCAGCAGTCTTCATAAGGCTGGATAGACGTTTCGTACGTGCCTATCTCCTGAGCCTTGTCCATTATGTCGACTTTGTCCAACGCTATCAGCGGTCTCATGACCGGCATCGTCACGCATGAATCTGTAACGACGAGCGCCTCTGCCGTCTGGCTGGCCACCTGACCGAGGTTCTCTCCGGTTATCAGCATGCCGCAGCCCGTCTTTTCGGCGATCTTCTGAGCGATCCTCATCATGAATCGTCTGACGAGAATCGTAGTCTCTTCTTCCGGACAGTTCTGCACTATCTGCTCCTGTATTGGCAAAAGGTTTATCACATGCATCTTGAACCTGCCGCAGTATGTGGCAACGATAGATGCCAGGTCTTCGACCTTTTCCTGCGCTCGCTGACTCGTATACGGATATGAATGAAAATGCACGGCTTCTATCATCATTCCGCGCTTGGCCATCATCCATGTAGCGACCGGAGAATCTATTCCTCCCGAAAGCAATGAAAGTCCCTTGCCGTTCGTTCCGAGCGGCAGTCCTCCAAAGCCTGCGATCTTGTCCTGATATATATATGATTTTTCACGTCTCACATCTACAAAAAGCAGGCAGTCCGGGTGATGCACATCGACTTTCAGAACCCTGCAGCCCTTGAGGACTTCAGCGCCTACCAGCCTGCCGATATCCGGCGACTTTACAGGAAAGTTCTTGTCAGCCCTCTTTGCCTCTACCTTGAATGTCTTGATCCCGCGTTCGTCGATAGCTTCCAGCATGTACTCGACTGCAGCCTTTCCGATAGCTTCCATCGTGCTCTCGCACTCTACCGCAGGACTGATAGATGCTACTCCGAATACCTTTGATATCTCCTTTATTATCGCCTGCTTGTCAAGACTTTTGTCTGCTCTTACAAAAATAAGACCTTCGTGGCGCTTTACGCTCACACCGTCGAATTTTTTGAGAAGCTTCCTGATACGCTCAACAAGCATCCTTTCGAAATAGGGCTTATTCATTCCTTTCAGTGCGACTTCGCCGCATCTGACTATAAAAATATGTTCATTATTCACTTATCTGACCACCTTTACTGTTGATATCCTCACGGCAGCGACCGTCTGAGCGGCTGTACTTTGACGTATCTTCTATCTGAAGCTGCCCAGCCTGCGGAAGCGTTTTACCGCAGCAGCCACTTTATCCGCCGTAATGTCGATCTCTTCTATCGAATTCATCCTTCCGAAGCTGAATCTCAGCGTTCCTTCTATTTCCTTGTCTTTGAGCCTCATCGCTTTGAGCACATGGCTCTGTCCTTTCTTGTTGGACGAGCATGCCGACCCGGTCGACACATATATGCCGTCCTGCTCCAGCGTGTGCAGCAGCACCTCGCCGCGAGTTCCCAAAAACGATATATTCAGCAGTGAACTGCAGCACTCACCGGCATTCTCACCAGGCGTTTCCGGACTGTTTATCAC
>CAVEWO010000192.1:0-3910 GCA_963619345.1 Bacteroidaceae bacterium | reverse complement strand
CCGAAACCACTGCGCCTACGCCCTGATGAGCACCGCCTGAAGCAGCCTTGTCCATCTTTGCCTTATCGCTGTAGTATATCGGTATATGCTTGTCCCTGGCCTTTGCCGCGATCTGCTTCACCGAGCCTTCCGCACCTTTAGCCAGTGTTATCTTCTCTATTTCTCTGTTTCCTTTCAACGCCTCCAGAACGGCGTTCCTGCCTATTATCGTTTCTGCCATGTTACCTCATTTCAGACTTTGCCTAGAATATATCGTGAATCTGTAGGAAATGCCCTTTTCCTGCTGAGGTTCACTCTCCCAGGTGAGGTGCAGTCCTTTTGCATCGAGATCCGGGAAAAACCTGTCCGCTTCATACTCCTCATCGATCTTCGTCACGTAAAACTCGTCGCAGTCGTCCATGAACTGCTCATAGACGCTTGCGCCTCCCGCGATGAACACCTTTTCCGTATCGAAAGCGTGCAGCTTTTCCATGACCTCATCCTTCGAATGGCATACGATGCAGCCTTCCCTCTCGAAATCATGATCGGTCGTCATGACTATGTTCGTCCTTTCCGGGAGAGGTCTGCCGCCGGGGAAAGAGTCGAGCGTCTTTCTCCCCACTACGATCGCATTGCCTATCGTTTTTTCTTTATAATATCTGAGATCACCCGGCAGGTGCACCAGCAGATCTCCGTTTTTTCCTATCGCCCAGTTCCTGTCAACAACTACTATAGCTTTCATCTTATCTCCAGTCCTTATACTTCCATCTGTCTATAACACCGCTGCTCAGAAGTCTGCACCTCTGCGCGCAGGCAGGCACGTCATACGCAGAACATCCGTGTAAAACGTCCCCGCACAGCACCGGCATGTATGCCGTTCCGTCGTATATACGCCTGCTCTGATGCTATATCGCGATCGGGATGTTCTTTATCTGAGGGTTTTTCTGATAATCCTCTATCTTTATATCGTCTACTGTAAAGTCGTAGAAATCCTTCACGTCAGGGTTGAGACTGAATTTCGGCGCCGGATACTGCGGCCGAGCGATCAGCTCTTTTATTATATCCACATGTCTGTCATATATGTGCGCATCCGCTATCACGTGCACCAGCTCGCCCGGCTTGAGACCTGAGACCTGAGCCATCATGTACACGAGCACCGAATACTGCACCACGTTCCAGTTGTTTGCGGCGAGTATGTCTTGTGAACGCTGGTTGAGCACCGCATTCAGCCTGTCGCCGGTCACATTGAAAGTCATGCTGTAGGCGCACGGTTCCAGTCCCATCTCCATCAGATCGTCGAACTTGTATATATTCGTCATTATTCTTCTGGAGTACGGTGTGTTTTTGAGCTGCCACAGCACGTTATCCACCTGGTCCATCTCACCGTGCGGAAATCTGTACTTCACTCCGAGCTGATAGCCGTAAGCCTTACCTATCGAACCGTTTTCATCAGCCCACTCGTCCCAGATGCGACTGTTCAGATCTTTGATATTGTTCGATTTCTTCTGCCAGATCCACAGCATCTCGTCTACTGCTGACTTTATCGCAGTCGGTCTGAGAGTAAGAGCCGGGAACTCCTCCTGCAGATCATATCTGTTGACTATACCGAACCTCTTTATCGTGTGCGCAGGTGTACCGTCTTCCCATCTGGCTCTGACAGTCTGTCCCTCGCTGGAAAATCCGTCCTTGAGGATGCTGCTGCACATATCTACGAATAACTTGTCTGCCTTGCTCATTATTCCCCCGTTTCTGCGATCTCTATCGCTCTGGAAAGCACCGCCTGCAGCCTTTCCTCCTGATCTGCAAGATAAAGATATCCCACTAGCGCCTCGAATGCCGTTGCCCACTTGTATGTGATCGGATCCGCATTCTTGGCTTTAGTCGCGGATTTCCTGTTCCTTGCCCGTTTCACCAGCTTCTGTTCAGGCTCAGTCAGATCATCGAACATCGTCTTTATTATCTTTGCCTGAGCTCCCGCTTTTACAAAATTTATAGCTGTTCTATGCATATTCTGCACATGATACGAGCCTTTTCTGATTATATGTTCTCTGACCACCTGCTCATATACGGCGTCACCCATATATGCCAGCGCAGTCGTATTGATCGCATTGATATCGTCTACCTTCATACTAGTCTCTGATCACCTGTACGCCCTGCGGAGTATCCTTGAGCGTAATGCCTTTTGCCTTAAGCATGTCTCTGATCTCGTCTGCTCTTGCAAAATTCTTCGCTTTTCTGGCTTCCTGTCTCTCATCGATCAGTGCCTGAAGCTCTGCATCCACTTCATTCTCATTATCCTTCTGCAGAAGTCCGACTACTGTCGCAAGCTCCATCAGCACATCGAGGCTCTTCTGCGCGAACTCTTTGCTTGCGCCATCCTTGACTGCCGTGTTTATCGCAGTTATCAGCTCGAATATAGCTGAGATCGCATCAGCCGTGTTGAGATCGTCATCCATCGCCGCGATGAACTCCTGTCTGTACTTGTCATAGCCTGCCAGTGTCTCTTTCTCGGCATCTGTCATCTCGCCTTTTCCGTTGGCTATCAGATGCTTTAGATTTTCCTTAGCGTTTTCCATTCTTGCAAGCCCGGCTTTTGCCTGCTCCATCAGCGTATCGCTGAAATTGATCGGATTTCTGTAATGTCCGGAGAGCAGGAAGAATCTCATCACTTCTCCGTCGTAATCCTTCAGTATGTCTCTTACCGTAAAGAAGTTGCCCTTTGACTTTGACATCTTCTCGTTGTCTATAGTGATGTATCCGTTGTGCATCCAGTAATTCGCAAACTGCACGCCGTTGCAGCATTCAGACTGCGCGATCTCGTTCTCGTGGTGCGGGAACTGCAGATCCTGTCCGCCTGCGTGGATGTCGATGGTGTCACCGAGGTGCTTCTTGGACATCGCCGAGCATTCTATGTGCCATCCCGGTCTGCCCTTGCCCCATGGGCTGTCCCATGCTATCTCATCAGGCGCTTTCTGCGCTTTCCATAATGCAAAGTCCAGCGGATCCTGTTTTATATCGCCTACGGCTATCCTTGCGCCCGCCTCCAGATCTTCGATATTCTGACGCGAAAGCTTGCCGTAGCCCTCGAATTTTCTAGTGGAAAAGTAGACGTCTCCGTCAACTTCATACGCATACCCCTTGTCTGTCAGCGTGCTGACGAAGTCGATTATCTCAGGGATATGCTCTGAAACCTTAGGATGCACGTCTGCCTTCTTGACATTGAGAGCTGCCGCATCCTTGTAATATTCCTCGATGTATTTCTCGCTGATTTCCGGCGCTGTTACGCCTTCTTCTCTCGCCTTGTTGATGATCTTATCGTCAACGTCTGTGAAGTTCTGCACGAATTTCACTTTACAGCCTCTGTATTCGAGATACTTTCTGAGAGTGTCGAACACGACGAACGGTCTTGCGTTTCCGATATGGAAAAAGTTGTACACAGTCGGTCCGCACACGTATATTTTCACGAAGCCGTCTTCTATGGGTTTGAATTCTTCTTTTCTTCTTGTAAGTGTATTGTAGATCTTCATTTCATCCTCCGATCACATTTTATCTGCGGTCACACTGTATGGCCGTCAGTCCATGTCTTCCTCTATTTTCTTAAGATCTTCCTCGATACTTTCCTCGATGTCTTCCGCTATGTCTTCATCGTATATATGATCGATCCTGCCGTCTTTTATCTCTCTGGAAATATTGGCATACTGGCAGTCGTTATCGCATTTTATATGCGTTTCCTCACCGAACTGCTTTATGAACATCGCCTCCATCTCAACTACACGTCTGCGCAGGCACTCCAGCTCGACCGCGATCGGATCCGGCATATCGACCTGGTTGAGTTCTCTTGCCGGTTTGCCGTGTCTCCTGACGATTGTGCCGGGTATCCCGACTACCGTACAGCCATCCGGGATCTCTTTGAGTACTACGGCTCCTGCTC
>CAVEWO010000191.1:0-3953 GCA_963619345.1 Bacteroidaceae bacterium | reverse complement strand
CATTAGCTGACGATCATCCATATTCCGGCACAGCTCCCGATGTCAGGGGTTTCCTGCGCATACAGCAACGGAACATCCAAAACGATATTTCAAACAAAAACGCAGTGTGGCTGCCATCTGCCGGGTATTTTTACCCACGGCACAAGCCGTCACACTGCGTTTTATATTTTTCCGATGCAGACCGTCATCTGTTCCGGGAGCATCATATTGCGAAGCTTCTGCCCCGCACAGCATCGAAGACTGTTCACGATCTGCGGCCTTCACTCCTGCAGCCCGTGATCCCGGGCTGAGATCCCGGCCTACATATTCTTTCCTAGCTCACGACATTTAGCAAGTGCTTCTTCAGTTCCGTTTTCCGGATCTTTCACTGTTACGACGCCTCTGTCTTCAAGACCCATATATTCCAGAATGCCGCGGTATTCGCCGAGCGCACCATCATATACATCAGGGGACATAGATGTCAGCATCATCGCTGCTTTTGTCGCTTTAGGCGGATGATCTATAGCGTATATACGCTGGATCGCCGCCTGTATCTGAGCTGTCATTGTGAAATAGTATACAGGTGATGCCAGTACGAGTGCATCGCAATCCAGCAGCGCAGGATATACTTTTTCCATATCATCCTTCTGCACGCACTTTCCGTCACCTTTCGTATGACAGTATTCACATGCCAGGCATCCTGCGATCTTCATCTTGCCTACGTTCAGAACTGTCACTTCATGTCCTGCTTCTTCAGCTCCTGCTGTAAAAGCCTCCACCATCGCTTTTGTATTCACTTTACGAGGACTTCCTGCCAGAACTGCTATTTTCATAAATTACCTCCTTGCTCCATCCGTTATTGATTTGATTTATCAACATGCACTATACACTCAGATCGCAAAATTGTCAATCTCCGCCTCAATAGTTATGCGAGCCTCAATAGCTATGCAAGCCTATCTGCCTTCCGCGGGGTCGGTGCTTCATTGGAAAGATGCAAATGCAGATTTTTACGTGATTTTTTATGCGATTTCATACATTCGTTTTTCATCGTGGACTTCATGCGTCAAGTTTGTCGCAGCTATTTCAGCCAAAAGCATATGAAATGCATATCGTTATGGCTGAAATATGTAAATTGCATCATATTCAAACCTGCCAACCTTTTTTCAATAGTAATGTATTGACTATGATTTCGCATAAATTTCCAGTGAAATTACAGTTTTCAGCCATTCCGGGAGTTCACCCCTATTGTACGGCGGAAAAATCCCAGTTTCTTATTGACTGCCAGCTGCCAGAATCTCTTCAAAAATATATAATTTACAGTTTTCAGCCATTTGCACTTAGAATTTTTGGTTTATGGCTGAAATGCCTATGTAAAACCGCAGCTCCTCAATATGCCTGTAAAATTACATGAAAGGACATGCTTATTACATTCTGAAAAATTGTGATTGCCATGCTCCGATCGCACCCATATAATCACAGTACATACCGGCACAGCATGCAAAAGAGTTTTAAGGAGGATCTCATGATCAGCAAAGAAGCCATCCAAAAGGAACTGATAAAATGCAGAAAAATAAAAGGCAAGTTAACACGCCAGCTTAAGGATCGACCGGACAACACGCTTTTTACAAAGCTGGAGCATGGAAAGCCCAGATTATACACCTATTCAAACGGGAAGCTTCTGTATCTCTCACAAAATTCGTTTCCCATGTTCACAGAAATAGCCACGAGCAAAATACTTCGCTTCCTTTTAAAGCAGCTTTCTGTCAATATATCATCACTTGAAGAGCTGAGCTCAGAATACACACCTCTGCCCGAAATGTTTCAATTGGAAAATATATCGCCGGCACTTCGTGATCTCCGCCATAGCATCAAGGGAACCACGACTGAAAACAGCTGGAACGATCAGCTTATGCGATATTTACACGAAGAATTCCTGCCTGCTCAGCAGGGGCGTATTACTGAACGAGACATCTATATTTGGAGATCCATCAAATATAAGGGTAATCCTTACAGGCCGGATCAAAAAATTCACCGCACCCCCGGCGGCATATATGTCCGTTCAAAATCTGAACTCCTTATCGCGACTCATCTTGAGTACATGGATATCCCATACCGCTATGAAGCCCCCTTGTTTCTGGAAGGTAATATTGTGTATCCCGATTTTACCATACTTCGACCTGCCGATCATAAACTTATATACTGGGAACATATGGGCATGCTGGACGACTTCGGCTATGCGCAGAAAGCCAGTATGAAACTCATGCAGTATTTTCAATGTAATATCCGCCCCTATGACAATCTCATAACAACATATGATAATAATGGCACGCTCGACATGGCTCATATCGAACAGATTACAAATGCAATGCTTCTTTTTTGATCTCTATATTTTTATGTAAAGCGCGGGGCAGCATAAAAATCATGTTTTCTATGCTGCTGCCTGCTTTTTATTTACAGCAAAAAACGGCTGCCTGACAGCAACCGTTTTTATTCGATCTCAAATTATGTAAGCTTATTTAGCTACTGCATCTAAGAAAGCCTTTTCGTTTAATTCATCTGCGTATTCTGAATCCATTTCTTTGATTCCAGCAGGGAATTCGTACTTAGCAAGTCTTTCTACGAATGGATCTGGATCGAAGTGTTCAGGACCCCATGCACCAGCATCAGCCCAGATACCCTTAGCGATAAGTTCCATCATGATTACAGGACCTACTGCAGTCTGAGCAACTACTGAGTTAGTAGTGTACTTCTTGATGCATTCCTGGTTGTCAGCGATCTGATACAGATATACTGATCTGTATTTTCCGTCTTTCCAACCAGTTACCCAAGTACCTGCGCATCCTTTACCTGTCATTGTAGTTGTAGCATCAACAGGGCTAGGGATTACCTTGCAGACGAAGTCTCTAGGAGTGATTTCGCTGTCGCCAACCTTGATCTTTGTTTTCTTATCTGAAAGACCATATTCAAACAGAACCATTAACTTCTTTCTGAAGTCTGCAGGTACACCATACTTGAATGTACATCTGTTACAATCGATTTCTCTTGGAACGAGGAGTACTTCTTCGTGCTCTACGTTGATTACTTCTACGTCGCCGATTCCGCCAGGGAAGTTGAAGATTTCAGGTTCTGAGAACTGTTCTGTACAGAACCAGTGTCCTTCAGGATGTTCTTCGTTCTTTTCCCAGATTACTGGCGGCTGTAAGCATTCTTCGATAGTTGTCCATACTGAGAATCCAAAGTCTGAATCAGTATTTCCATAGTTGTCTCCGTCTCTTACGTTTACTTCATCGATCTTGTCAAATAAGTGCTTAGCAGCATATTTAGCAAATACGTCAGCCATTCCCGGTTCAACACCTGATCCGCAGATAGCGATCTTGCCGGAAGCTTCCCATTCCTTCTGCTTGGAGAACTGATAGTCACCTAATTTGATGTAAGGAAGTTCATAAGGTTTTTCCGGATGTTCAGTACCTAATGTCATAGCGCAGTCAAGGTATCCGATCTTTGCAGCCAGGCAAGTGTCAAAGATAGTTTCGTTCATTCTTGGGTCGCAAGCGTTCATTGCGAAATCAATATCATGCTTAGCGATTACAGCCTTGATATTGTCAGCATCCATAGCATTGATCTGCTCAGGAACGAATTTTCCGCCGCCGCAGATTTCCTCAGCTACTTTCTTAGCTCTTTCAACGTTATAGTCAGCTACTACAACTTTTTCAGCCCAGTCAGCATCTGCGCCCTGTCTTGCGATAATTTTTGCTGCTGATGTACCAACGCCACCTGCACCAATGATAAGTAATTTCATCTCTTTACCTCCATAAATAATATTGTTTAAACAATAGTTTTAACTTTATTATGTCTAACTATATAGTAGTCTCTTTATCAGAAAATTTCAATTACAGCTTTGTCTTAATCACATGATAAGGTTGCGATTCTGCCCAGAGAAGCAAGGCACAGCCGAAGCTGATCTGCCCGGCAGA
>CAVEWO010000190.1:0-4006 GCA_963619345.1 Bacteroidaceae bacterium | reverse complement strand
GTCTCCCGGCTCCGTCAGCGACGCGCATGCCGCTTCAAGTCCGAGTATTCCCTCGCCGCCAAGTATATATGCCGTTCCCGACGAATGCAGGAGCTCCTGGAGCAGATCGCATGTCTCCTTGTAAAATTCGCAGAAAGCCACGTCCAGATCAGGGTTCGTGGTTTCCAGACTCCTTGCCGTTCGTACGTTTTCACGGACCTGCGTCGGTCCTGCTGTCATTATCTTGTACATATCATTACCTCCTCGCTGTATTTCCGATATCCTTTACATACTCATAAAGCCCGGGACCATAACGGCCCGGGCTATTCCATGCATTAAGACGCAATCAGTATCTTGCTGCGATCTCCTTTAATTTTCCTGCAAACGGCACTACGATGATACCTGCTACTACGACCTGTACCACGTTGCCCGGGATCGAGCCGAACGGAGCGATCCAGTTTCCAAAAAGGATAACTTCTGCAAAATAGTATCCTACGACTTTTATAACCAGTGCAGCCGCAACTGCGATAGTGTTTGCCGCTGCCGGGCGTACCTTGAGCTTGTCAGAGATCGTGCCTGCCACGAATCCCATGATGCCCACGATTATAAATGTGAACGGCGCCCATGCTGTCCAGCCTGAGATCAGGTCAAAGAGACCCATTCCTATGCCGCCTGCGACAGCACCTGTCTTTCTTCCATATATGAATGCCCCCAGAAAAAGCGGTACGTTTCCAAGATGGATAAGTCCGCCATTGCCGATAAACGGCAGTCTGATGTTGATAAACATCGTTGCAACCAGTGTCAGCGCAATAAAGAGCCCGTTGACGACAAGCATCTTAGTCTTGCTCTGCGGTGTCACTGTACCTGTGTTTGTGTTCATTTTGTTTCCCCCTCGTTTGTATTTTTTTGCTTCCTGCAGCAGCTGTTAAATATCATACATCAGTACTATACTTATTAAAATATACAAAATTATTTATTTTTATAATAACAATTTACCCCTTTTGCTGCTATAAGCGTACAAAAATAATAAAAGGTGTGCAATTTTCCGAGAATGCCCGGGACAGTTTAACGGTGTACATAGCTCAGACCGCCGGGAAGATATAAAGGCAAAAACCGTGGAACTCATGAAGGGTCTCCGGCATACATAGCTCAGACCGCCGGCCGGCTCATGCAAAAGCTGCATGCCTGCATCGCCATCACCCTCATGCAAAAGCGCACTGCAGCTTTTTGCAAAATGTCCGGCGGAGCGCGCGAAAACCGGCGAAACATAAATCGCGCAAAACCTGTGCCTCGCCGCGAAAAACCTGTGCCTCGCCGCTTGACTTTTCTGCAAATAAAAAATATAATTATTACCGAACGAGCAGCGAACTTGCGTAAGTCCAGTTTTGCTGCTCGTTTTGTTTTTAAATTTATATTTGCCATTAAAAAGTGTGTCGCTCATCAGCGTAAGTCCAGCTTATATGACAGCGCGCACTTTTTTTATGCAGAATAACAGGAGGATAAGAACAAAATGTCAGAGAGTAATAGAATGAAAAATATGGACGTGAACAGGCTTATGATCCGGATGGGGATCCCGATGATTCTGTCCATGGCGCTGCAGGCAGTCTACAATATCGTGGACAGCGCTTTCGTCGGGAACATGAAAGCCGGAAGCGAGTCGGCACTGAATGCCCTCACGCTGGTGTTCCCGGTGCAGATGCTCATGGTCGCAGTCGCAATCGGAACAGGTGTCGGAGCCAACGCACTTCTCGCCAGGACGCTCGGGCAGGGGGACAGTGAAAAAGCTGCAAAAGCCGCGGGAAACAGCCTTTTCCTGGGTATTCTCATTTATGCGGCATGCCTGCTGTTCGGGATCTTCGGTGTAAAAGCATACATCTCATCACAGACAGCAGACGCGGAAGTGCTTGAGATGGGAACGCTCTACCTGAGGATATGCTGCATCCTCTCATTCGGGATCGTTTTCTTCTCGCTGTTCGAAAAGCTGCTGCAGGCGACCGGCCGCTCGCTTTACTCTACGATCGGGCAGATCACGGGAGCGGTTATAAACATCATCCTGGACCCAATCATGATATATGGTCTCGGACCTGTTCCTGAAATGGGTGTGGCAGGTGCTGCATACGCAACGGTCATCGGGCAGATCGCGTCAGCGGTGCTGCTGCTTGTTTTCCACATCAGGCTGAACAAGGAATTTGATCACAGGGCAATGTATCTGAAGCCTGATGCCGGTATCATCCGCGGGATATATACTATCGGACTTCCTGCGATCATCGCGCAGGCGCTCATGTCGATCATGGTTTATGCGATGAATCTGATACTGAAATTCGATCCGTCGGCTCAGACGGCATACGGGTTATTTTATAAAGTTCAGCAGTTCGTGCTTTTCCTCGCTTTCGGACTGAGAGATGCGATCACTCCGATCGTCGCTTTTGCACACGGGATGAGAAACACAAAAAGGATCCAGGATGGCATCAGATATGGCCTCTTGTATACGGTACTGCTGATGATCGCAGGAACTATCGTTACAGAAGTTTTTCCGGGAGCGTTCGCCTCGCTGTTCAATGCCGGACAGTCAAGAGAATATTTTATCACCGCTATGCATATAATTTCGATCAGCTTTATTTTTGCAGGCATGAATATAGCTTACCAGGGGATTTATCAGGCTCTTAACCGCGGTATAGAATCGCTTGTCATTTCACTTCTGAGACAGCTCATCATCATACTGCCGCTGTCTGGGATATTCTCCGTATTCGTCAGAAACGGCCAGGCCGGGACTGTGCTGATCTGGTGGGCATTCCCGATCACGGAATTCCTGTCGTGCGCAGTCGGATATGTATTTTTGAAGAGAATAAGGAAAAGAGAACTCGATGTCCTGAACTGACAGGCAGGCGATAACGGATAATAGCAGCGGTGTGTGCACGGCCCGCATGGCGTTCGCACGGTCTGCACAGCGATTTCAGCCATAAAATGGGGATAACGGAGTGTAAATGGCGGAAAACTGGAAATCATTCACTACACTATGGTGCCCGCAACCCGCATCGCCAATAAGCAATTATCGTTTTTCAGCCATAGAACTCGCATCAAAGCGGAACTCTGGCTGAAATATGGAAATTCATATAAAATCCGAACAAGAGCTGCTTTGCAGGGAAACGCTCCGCCGCTTCTATAAAGCATACAATTTCCAGATTTCAGCCATAACGCCCCAAATATCTCACGATTTTAGCTGAAACAGCTGCGACAAACTAGATACGAAAAGTCCAGATACCCCCACAACACATACGACGACACATACGAAAGAGTGTCCCGCTCAAAAGCAGTACACACAAGAGAACGTCCTGCAAAAAGCAACGCACAGAATGCGCCGCATAAAACCAGAAGCAGCGGAATCAACGATTTAAAATCACAAATCGTCAATTCAGCCGTCCCCTCATCACACAAAAACAGGGAAATATCGTCTCCGATATTTCCCCACACCATAATAACCCTATAAAGTAAAATTGTCGATAAGCCTTGTCTTTCCGATATATACTGCCATAGCGACCAGATCACCTGACTTGAGAATTTCTTTCGGCATCAGCGTCAAACCGTCGACTGCTTCGATGTAGTCTATCTTTGCCAGCGGTTCCGCTGCAGTGATCGCAGTCATGATATCCTTTATCTCCTCTGCAGGCACGCCTTTGCCCCCGCAGTCGAAGTCCTCTTCGATAGCCTTTTCTGCAGCCTTTATAGAACGACTGAGTACCAGCGCGGCCATCCTTTCCTTATCGCTGAGATAAGAATTCCTGCTGGACTTTGCAAGTCCGTCAGCCTCGCGGACGATCGGGCATCCAACGATCTCTATATCGAAATTCATATCCCTCACCATCTGCCTGATTACCGCCAGCTGCTGCGCGTCTTTCTGTCCGAAATACGCTCTGTCCGGAGTCACGATATTGAAAAGCTTGCTGACTACCGTACAGACTCCGCGGAAATGTCCCGGCCTGCTCCTGCCGCAGAGCTGTTTCGTCATCTCGGTCTCGAGGTTTACATA
>CAVEWO010000189.1:0-4026 GCA_963619345.1 Bacteroidaceae bacterium | reverse complement strand
ACTATGTACTCTGACCGTGTGCTCACTGCTGCGGCAGAAATGACAGCCGAAGGTATGGATTCACCGACGGAGTTCGAAGTGATAACGGCGATAGCATTCCTGTATTTTGCGGAAAAGGCTGCAGATATAGTAGTACTGGAGGTAGGACTGGGAGGCAGAGGTGACTCCACGAATGTCGTGAAGAAGCCTATGGTCTGTGCAATATGTTCGATAGCGTACGATCACATGGATAGGCTGGGAAACACGCTTGAAGAAATCGCTGCGGAAAAGGCCGGCATGATCAAGCCGGGCGTGCCGATAATATCAAATGTGAAGGATCACGGAGCCGCAGCCGTGATAGCCAGGAGCGCATACGAAAAATCCAGCAGGCTTTACGATGTTTCGAAGATGAGATTTGCGATATCCGGTGAAACGCCGTTTTCACAGACAGTCAGCATGGAAATGTGGGGTACGGATTACAGCGACGTGGAGCTTTCCATGGTAGGGAAGCATCAGGGAGAAAACCTGAAGACAGCGCTTGCAGTGATAGAAGTGCTGAGAAAATCAGGAGATATAAAGGTCGAACGCGGAAGACTTTACAGAGGCCTTAAAAATGCCGTGCAGCCGGGACGTTTCGAGATACTGAGGGAAGGCTGCCCGCAGGAACATCAGCCTGTTATCATAGCTGATGGAGCACACAATGAAGCGGGAGCTGCTGCTCTTCGCGATACGATGAAAAAGTATTTTGGCGGGAAAAAGATCCTTCTCGTGACCGGGATGCTGGCTGACAAGCAGACGGACAGGATACTGGAGGCTTTCATGGATATAACGACGGATATCATTGCTGCTGAACCGGACAATCCGAGAAAATTCAAGGCAGATGAGCTTGCCGGATACCTTGCGGATGCGGGAGTTAAGGTATTCGCATCAGGAGATGCCGCAGAGAGCATCGCTAAAGCGAAAAAGATATGGAAAGATTATGACGCAGTATTGTTTGCGGGGTCACTGTACCTCATAAGTGAGATCAGGAGGATGCTTAAAAATGACAGATACAGGTAAAGCTAACAAAATCCTGCTTTATTATAATCCGCATGCAGGAAACGGGATATTCAAGACCCATCTCGATCATATAGTGGACAGATGCCAGCAGGAAGGGTACCGGCTCATTCCGGTCAGAGCTGCGAAGGGCATAATGATAGACAGAGTGCTGTCTGTGATAGATCAGGAGCAGTACAGCAGGATAATAGTGGCCGGAGGCGACGGGACCATCAACCTGTGCGTAAACGCCATGGTGAAATACGATATACACCTGCCGCTTGCGATACTTCCGGCAGGAACGGCAAATGATTTCGCATACTATTTCGAACTGCCGTCTGATATAGAATATCAGCTCGACATAGCTCTCGGAAAAAAGACGACTCAGGTAGACGTGGGTGTCGTGAACAACAAGTGCTTCATAAACGTTGCGGCGATGGGCGCGCTGATAGATGTCAGTCAGAAGACCGACCCTAATCTCAAGAATGCGATAGGAACGCTGGCTTATTATCTCAAGGCTGTTACAGAGATACCGCAGATACGTGCGCTCCCTGTAAAGCTGACGACACCAGACACTGTTTACGAGGAAAACATCTATTTCATGGTAGTGATGAACGGTGAATCGGCAGGCGGATTCAGGAAGCTTTCGCCGGATTCGTACATGAATGACGGCAAGCTCGATGTGATAGCTTTCAAGAAAATGCCTATAGTCGAATTCGGACCGCTGCTGTTTGAAGTAGTGCACGGAAGGCACCCTAACAACAGACATGTGCTTTATTTCCAGACTGAAAAGCTCACGATAGAGTCAGATGTCGATATAAGCACAGACATAGATGGAGAACACGGCGAGAAGCTGCCGCTGGAGTTCAGCGTGCTCAACAGGAGACTCAGCGTGTTCGTCTCTGAAGATACATGGAAATACGACTAGAATGTATGTATAAATTCCCCTTGCAGGTGCATATGATTTAACAGAATATGCCTGGAGGGGGATTTTTAATGGAATATCTAACTGAAGAGAACATGGTGCATCTGGCGGGAAAAGTGCTTTCTGCGCCGATGTTCAGTCATAAAACATGCGGAGAAGCTTTTTATCTGACGGTGATGGGTATACTGCGGAGGAGCGGATATGAGGACAGGATAAGAGTGATATTACCGGAAAAGCTCATGGATGATCGTATGCCGCAGCCGGATGAACTCATGGAACTATGCGGGCAGGTGAGGACATACAACCGTGAATCGGAGGGCCGGAACAGACTCGAAGTCACGGTGTTCGCCAGGCAGGTAAGGTATGAGGGTGAATGCAGCAGAGAATATGAGAACCGTGTCATGCTCGAAGGGTATATATGCAAGCCGCCTGTGAGACGTACATCGCCGCTTGGACGGGAAATCTGTGATCTGATGATAGCGGTGAACAGGATGTACAACAAGTCTGATTATATACCGACGATAGCGTGGGGCAGGAATGCAGTCTACGGCGGAAGTCTGGAGGTGGGAGACAAAGTCGCACTCGAAGGTCGGATACAGAGCCGTGAGTACAGGAAATTCACAGATGGAGGTGAAGCTGTGACGAAGACCGCCTATGAAGTGTCTGCGTCCAGGCTGGAACTGATGGAAGAATGATCACAGAAGAGGGCTCATGAAAGTGTCGCCGCAGAAAAACTATGTGTGATGCGCCGATTCATCGCGCAAAATCTTGATTCTGCGCTGTTATGGGGATATAATTCCGTTCCTGACACTTGATTGGATGAAAAAAGCTTGCAATCCCTTGGTATTACTGAAATTGCAAGCTTTTGCTTATCGCATAGATATGTGCTGTTTTTTCTTTCTAGTATTTGTTGTCTGTTTTATTGATCTGATTATGCCTTGAATGGAGACTTTGGATATGAATTCCATGTCTGTGCTGAAGCCAAAGATAGTATGCAGTTTATCAGTAAGTTTTGTTCTCTTGTAAGATGGTATGTACCCGCTTTATTTGCTGAGCAGTGTCATATGAATACTCCGCAGCGTCCCGAGAATCTGAATGCAGGTATACTCCTCATCGAGCTTCTGCTCGAGCGGGCTGATGTGGCATATAAGAAAATGGGCTCTGATTCTGATGCTCTTAACCATCTGTTTTAACCGGGCCCATCAAATTACAGAATCCCCAGATACTAAAGTAATAGGAATAAGAAGGATTAATATAGCCAGCACTGTCTTGTATATGCTATAATTGTAAAACTGCAAATCGTTATTTTTCGGCGAGTCATGGCAGCTCTCATGATCGCCGGTTACAGAAAACATCAAGATCAGGAAATAACCATGAAATATCTGGATAAAACATATTACAATATAAACTATGAAGCTGTACCATACGATGGTTTCGATCGTATGCAGTCTTACGACACCCTGGGTTACCCAAGAACTCTTGACGATATTACGAACGGTGATTTGATCCGCAGATTTCCTGCGCTCACGAGCAAATTCCGTGTAGACTGCACAAAGCCTGACGGTGACACTCTGAATACACGACAGCGCCAGATAGCTTCACTTGCGCTGCGGCTTTTATGCAGAGGAAATATCACCCCTAATTCCCATTATGCAGAGCAGAATCTGAGCAGACTGATTGCATCACGATATACCGTCGATGAAATCTGTTCTCTGTCCAGAAATGAATTGTATAAAAAATCTGTCAATTTCAGTCACGACAGTGAACTTGAGAAATTTTTCGCCGAAACCATACTGTACAAAGTTTTCGGCAAGTCATGGCAGTTATACACTGATACACAGGTACTGATTTCTTCTTTAATAGGCGATACTGATACATACGCCGGCAGCATACCGACAGACCAACGAGTCGATTTTCTTGTTACTTACGGAGGAAAAGCAATTATCATTGAACTTGACGGACCGGAACATATCAACCACAGGATAAAAGACGCACAGCGAGACAGACTGCTGCGCAGCAACGGCTATGAAGTCATACGATTTCGCAATATTGACGTTTCTGAAACTCCAATGCAGATTGCGTATACT
>CAVEWO010000188.1:0-4076 GCA_963619345.1 Bacteroidaceae bacterium | reverse complement strand
GAACATAGCGTTGAACCTCCTTCCTGATAGTATCTGTACGAATGCGGAAAAATATTCGCTCTTTAAAAAATCGAGCATATGATGTATGATTAGTCATAACAAACCTTAAAATGAAAAAGCTCAGAAACAGGGGGCAGTGAATGGAACGATATTTAAAAGAGACACCGATGCTGGACTTTTCGGCACCGTCGATCAGAGCACTGATCAGTGAGAGAGGCTGGGATGCTCCTGACCGGAGATATACGTGTGCCGCGCCGGACCCGGAGAAGCAGGGCATGGAGCAGGAAGATCACATCTGCAGGCCGGGAGGTCCGGTGGCGCCGGATGCCGGCTGTCAGGCAGAGTACGTACAGGCAGAGCGCTGTCCGGCAGACTGCGGTTTGGATGACAGCAGCTTTGAAAAAATCAGATCGATATACGATTTCGTGCGCGACAAGATCCTGTTCGGATACAACACAGATGACAGCATACCCGCTTCAAAGGTGCTGCGCGACGGATACGGCCAGTGCAACACCAAAGGCACGCTGTTCATGGCGCTGCTGCGGGCATGCGGGATCCCGTGCCGCATACACGGCTTCACTATAGACAAAAAGCTGCAGAAAGGCGCGATGACCGGATTAGTCTACAGATCGGCGCCGCAGGAGGTTTTCCACAGCTGGGTGGAAGTCCTGCTCGAAGACACATGGTATGAACTCGAGGCATTCATCCTGGACAAGGCATATCTGCAGAAGCTTCAGCAGGCAAACAGCAGCTGCACGGGAGCATTCTGCGGGTATGGCGTGGCAGTACGTGATTTCAGAAATCCCGCGATAGATTTTAATCGAAACAGCACGTATATCCAGAGCGAAGGCATCACGCAGGACTTCGGGATATACGACTGCCCCGATGATCTGCTGAAAGAACACCATCAGGAAATGTCAGCCGCGAAAGCTTTCCTTTACAGACACCTGGGCAGGCACCTGATGAACCGCAACGTGAAAAAAATACGAAACAGTCTTTACTCTTCATAAAAATCTTTAAGTGGCATCAAAAATGTGATATATATATTAATGGAGCCTTTTGCAATTGATCTGCGAAAGCTGTTTTATGTAAATGAAAGTTGACAAAAAGAAAGAGAGACATGACATGTCAGAATTGACAGACAGGAAGGTCGCCGTGGTCGGAGCAGGCGGGGTCGGCGGATACATGGCCGGGATGCTCGGCAGAGTCTGCAAGCACCTGAGTGTTGCAGCGAGAGGCGAACGACAGGCGGCGCTGAGGGAACGCGGCATAGTGCTTCACAGCGACAACAACGGTGAGATAGTGTCAAGACCTGAACGGATCGTTACGACAGCTGAACTGGGCAGGCAGGACTACATTTTTGTCTGCGTGAAGAATTATTCCCTTGAGTCGGTATGCAGAGATCTGAAGACTGCTGTCGGCGGAGATACTGTGATCGTGCCTGTGATGAACGGTGCGGACACAGGGGAGAGGATAAGACAGTTTATCGGAAAAGGCACTGTTGTCGACTCGCTCATATACATAGTGACGTTTGCAAACGAAGACTTTTCCATAACGCAGCAGGGTGATTTTGCAAATCTGCGGATAGGGCTGCAGAATGCCGATGATGCTCAGAAAAGGAAGATCGATGAAATCTCCGGGATACTGAGCGCAGCGGAAATAGATCATGAAAAAGCCGATGACATCCAGACGGAGATATGGCGAAAATACATATTGAACTGTGCATACAATGTCGAGACTGCATTTTACGACAACACGATAGGGCAGCTGCGAGATGACCCTGTTAAGGCGAAGGAGTACGAGACGCTCGTGGAAGAGGCATACCATGTGGCACTGGCGAAGGGCATCGGCATCACGCAGGAACATATAGACAAGATCATAAACAGGTTTTATAAAGAGCTCGCATACGGCGCGACGAGCTCACTTCAGCGCGATGTCTGCAGCGGGCGCACATCAGAGCTTGAGACCTTCAGCGGGTACATCGTGCGGGAAGCGGACAGGCTTGGTGTCCCGGTACCGCTTTCGCGCAGGATGTATGAAGGATTGAAATATATTATGAGGAGAAAATAACATGAACAAGAAGAAAAAAATGAAGCTTCGCCTATTCTGTTTGGTACTGCTGACTGTACTGTGCTTTGGTATTCCGGCTTCTGTGGCATCTGAGGCTCATGCGGCTTCAGAAGAGGAGACCTTTGAGCTGCTGGCAGGAAAGACGGCTGGCGTAATGACCGGAACGCCGCAGGATGTGATCATACTGGCGAAAGTTCCGGACGCCAAGATACAGTATTTCAACAGTATAACGGATGTGGCACTGGCTCTTGAAAAGGGTAAGGTAGACTTTGCTGCGCTTCCGACTGTCAATTACTATACTCTGGTACAGGAGTATACGAATCTGGGATATCTGGATGTGCCGTTTGCTGTATACGATGTGGGCACTGTCTTTGCCAAGACGAGCAGGAGCAGTGCCATTCGCGCAGAACTGAATCAGTATATCGAGAAGCTGGAGAAAAACGGCGAACTGGAAAAAAAGCAGGAGTACTGGCTTTATCCGCATGACTGGGAGAATATAGATATACCTGAAACAGGGAAAAACGGTGTTCTGACAATGGCGACAACGAGCACGCTGAAACCTTTTTCATTTGAACTGAACAACGAGCATGTAGGATACGAGGTGGATATAATTGCAGGATTCTGCAGTGAATATGGATATGGACTGCATATCGAAGACGTTGATTTTGCGGGTATACTGAGTGGTATCACTACAGGCAGATACGATCTTGCTGCGGGGCAGATATCATGGACGGAGGAGCGTGCTGAAAGTGTCGATTTCTCTGATTTCTATTATACGCAGAAGTTTGTTCCCATCGTTGATGCGGATAAATTCGATACCCCTGCACTCGTTACTGACGATCAGGGCGGCGAGTCATCTGATACAGGATTCGGGAGCAGGATTGCAAACAGCATACGGCGCACGCTGATCGACGAAGAACGATGGGGGGCTGTGCTTAATGGGCTGCTGGTGACGCTGATAATCACGATAGCGGGTTTTGCACTGGCAAATCTGCTTGGAGCAGGGTTCTGTGCCATGTCCATGTCCCGCTCCAAAGGCCTGAGGATGATATCAGGGATCTATTCTAAACTGATGCAGGGACTGCCGATTGTCGTGATACTGATGATACTCTATTATATAGTATTCGGAAAATCCAGCATATCAAACGTTGTAGTGGCAATACTGGGATTTGGTATAGTGTTCGGGGCATATATGGCACAGCTGTTTGAGGGCAGTATCGGCGGCGTGGAAAAAGGGCAGTGGGAAGCTGCTCTGTCGACAGGTCTGTCAAAATATCAGACGTTCTGCGGGATCGTGCTGCCGCAGGCGATCCGCACAATGCTGCCGGGATATTTCAGCAACCTTATCAGCCTGATGAAAGGAACCGCAGTTGTCGGCTATATCGCAGTCAACGATCTGACCAAGGTTGGAGATATCATCCGAAGCAATACATATGAGGCGATCGTGCCGCTTGTGACCATTGCCATCATCTATTTTGTCATCGCCTGCATCCTGCTTTCGCTGATGAATATGATCCGCAGGAGACTGACATCAAAGCGTATGAGGAGACCAGTCGGCGGTAAAAGTCAGAAAGGAGGAGTCGAAGCATGATTTCTATTCAGCATTTGAGAAAAGAATACGGTGAGGCAGTGCCTCTGAAAGATGTGAATGCGACTATCGAAAAAGGAGAAGTCATTTCGATCATAGGGCCGTCAGGAACAGGAAAATCCACATTCCTGCGCTGTCTGAACCGTCTGGAAGAACCTACATCAGGTACGATCCTGATAGATGGGGTGGATACAGGTTCCAAAGACTGCCAGATGCATGTGCTGCGGCGTAAGATGGGAATGGTTTTCCAAAACTTCAATCTCTATCACCATATGAATGTGATCGAAAACATCATGTATGCACCTATGAAGGTGCTGAAGCTTTCCAGAGAGGAAGCCTACGAACGCGGGATGAAGCTTCTGCGTACTGTCGGTCTGGCTGGGAAAGAGCTGAGGTATCCGGATATGCTGTCTGGAGG
>CAVEWO010000187.1:0-4172 GCA_963619345.1 Bacteroidaceae bacterium | reverse complement strand
GGACGGAACAAAGGATATGTCATCTCCTGCTATCATCAGACACCCTGACAAGTGCATCTTATGCGGTGACTGTATCCGTATATGCGATGAGATCCAGAATGTCGGCGCTATCGACTTCACTGACAGAGGTTCGAGAATGGGCGTAGGTCCTGCATTCGACATGCCTCTCGCTGAAACAGACTGCGTGAACTGCGGACAGTGTGCAGCGGTATGTCCTACAGCTGCGATCACTATCAAGAGCAGCGTCCAGGAAGTATGGGAAATGCTGAATGATGACAACACTATCGTTCAGGCACAGGTTGCTCCTGCAGTAAGAGTCGCCCTCGGCGACGAATTCAACTTCCCTCACGGAACAAACGTGATGGGCAAGATCGTTGCAGCACTCAGAAAACTCGGCTTCGACGAAGTGTATGACACTGCGACAAGTGCCGACCTCACAGTTATCGAAGAAGCTAACGAGTTCGTTCAGAGGCTGCAGAAAGGCGGCAGGCTGCCACTCTTTACATCATGCTGTCCTGCATGGGTGAAATATGCCGAAAACAGGCATCCTGAGCTGATCGACAACATCTCGAGCTGCAAATCACCTATGGAGATGTTCGGTTCACTGCTCAAGGAAAGAGCTAAGCTCGACGCTGCAAACAATACGGACAAGAAAAAGGCAAAGGTCGTAAAAAATATAGCTATCATGCCTTGCACTGCAAAGAAATATGAAGTCGGCAGAGAAGATCTCCTGCTCGACGGCGAACGTGCGGTAGACCTGACTATCACTACTCAGGAACTTGCTTCACTGATCATCGAAGCAGGCCTCAACTTCGAAGACATCGAGCCTGAAGCTGTGGACATGCCGTTCGGTATCGGAAGCGGCGCCGGCATCATCTTCGGTGTTACAGGCGGTGTAACTGAAGCCGTTATCAGAAAGGTAGCCGATCCTCAGAACAGGACAGAGCTCGACGAGATCGCATTCACAGGCGTAAGAGGCCTCGAAGGCGTCAAGGAAGTCAAGCTGCCGTTCGGCGAACCTGCTGAAGACGGCGATCAGCCTACTCTCTCGATCGCTATCGTAAACGGTCTGAGAAATGCAGAGAATCTGATTCAGGCAATGCAGGCAGGCGAAGTTTACTATGACTTCGTCGAAGTAATGGCATGCCAGGGCGGATGTATCGCAGGCGCAGGTCAGCCGTTCGTTATCGGCAGAGCAAGACCTGAAAGATCAGAGGGAATATACAATGCAGACAAGATGTCGAACGTTCGTACATCACAGGCAAACCCTGTAGTAGAAGCGCTTTACAAAGACGGCGCTATCCTGTCGGGCCACAACGCTCACAGGCTGCTCCACTACAAGTAGTCCTGACATGGCATATATACTAAAGCTTTAATCATATGAAAAAGCTCCCCCGGGAAAGGCCGGCACATCGTGCTGGCCGCTCCGGCAGGAGCTTTTTTTGTTGTTTCAGCTTTCGCGCTTTTTATCTGCAGACTGGTCATTTGTATGCTGCTCACACTTTTCGCACCAGGCGGTTCAGATACACTTCCCCGCATGTGCCGATCGGGACAGCTGAGCCTGTTGCTCTGTCAAGCGCTTCCATCTTTAACTGGTCAAACCAGCTGCACAGCTCTATGTAAGACACACGCATCGCTACAAGCTTTACTGCGGCCTTTTTCGCCTGCGCCATATCGTTCACAAAGATCACCGTCGTGCATTTCTTATCGGATTTCATCATAACGCCGCGCGGTTTTTCCAGACCATCCACCTTCACGATCACACCATAATCCTTCGCGGAAGTGAGATGGCTCAGCCGCGTAAGCCCGTTTATCGTATACTGCGCCTTGCAGACTCTGATACTTTCCCCCGCAGCTTCGCTTATCTCGTCAGCTGCCCTGCCGCTGAAATTCCCGCTGAGATCGAGAGCCATGAATCCCTCTCCGGCCAGTCTCGACGCATACTGCTTCGCAGCATCGACTCCGTCCACACCTGCCACCAGACCATAGCATTCCTCATTCTCAAAAACCTTCGAATACGTCTCCGGCGAAACACCCGGCACATTTATAAAAAACGCAAACTTGAACATAAAAACCTCTCTGAATATCACCTGCGATCATTTTCTGCCATCCGCCGCTCTCGCGCCTTTTAACATATATTAACATTTTATCCTGCCCTTTGCAAGCGTGTGCTTTTCTGTATCATCACAGCACCGACAAAAATCTTTATTATAATTATTGATATATAATGTGTTTTAGAGAAAAGTAAGGAGAATGCATATGGGACTCCTAAATACAGCGGCCGATATGGCCGGGATATACTTTACAACAGCTGCCCGCTGGATCTTCCTGATCCTCGCGGCATTCATACTGATGCGGCAGATACGCTCGCTGCTCCAGGCGCGCAACCCGTCTGAGATCTGGGCCTACCTGGGCTGCCCCGACGGCTCCAGCGTGCCGCTGACTCACTGGGAAAACCTGATCGGACGTGGACGCGGATGCGATATCATCCTGAATCTCAACAGCGTTTCCAGGAGTCACGCCACATTGATAAGAGACTCTGACGGCGTATGGAAATACAATGACCTCGATTCGAAAAACGGCTCGAGGATCAACGGCCGCCCTGTGTCGGAGCCGACCGTCCTCAAGGCCGGCGACATACTGAGCATCGGAGGTTCGGACTTCACGCTCTATCCTGTAAGTCTGCAGGAACGCATGGCCAATATTGAAAAGCGAAAGAGAAAAAGCCGCCCGGTATCACCGTGGCCATCACTCATCGCACTGACGATATTCCAGATGCTGACGATCATGCAGTTCAAAGTCTCGCTCGGCGAAAACTTCCCTGCGAACCTGCCGATGGCGTTTTTCCTGCTGTGCGGACTGATGTGGTTCTACGTGATATTCATGCGCATGCTCAGGAGAGTCGGCTTTGAGATGGAAATCATCGCGTTTTTCCTCTCTACGCTGAGTCTTGCGGTCACCGCATCTTCATATCCGGGATCGGTGTTCAAGCAGGCAGTATGCGTAGTGCTGGGACTTGCCCTGTTTTTCGGACTCTGCTGGTACCTGCGCGATCTGAACAGAGCAAAGAAAATAACATACATACTCATGGGCGTAAGCGTATTCCTGCTGATAATCAACCTCGCCCTCGGAACTATAAAATACGGAGCTCAGAACTGGGTGCAGATCGGAGGATTCTCGTTCCAGCCTTCGGAGCTCGTAAAGATAGTCTTCGTATATGTAGGCGCGGCAACGCTTGACGAGCTGCAGCAGAAAAAAAACCTCACCATATTCATGGCGTTTTCGGTATTCTGCCTGGGATGTCTCGCGATCATGGGGGACTTCGGCACAGCGATAATATTCTTCGTGACGTTCCTGGTGATCTCGTTCCTGCGAAGCGGCGACTTCTCAAAGCTGATACTTATCATCGGAGCTGCAGGTCTGATGGGCCTCATGGTGCTCCGATTCAAGCCTTATATCGGCGCCCGTTTCGCAACGTGGGGTCACGTATGGGATGATCCTACGGGCGGCGGTTTCCAGCAGGTGCAGACGATGACGGCCGCGGCCAGCGGCGGACTGCCGGGACTGGGCGCAGGCGAGGGCAACCTCAGCGATGTGGCTGCCGCCAGCACTGACCTGGTATTCGGTCTGCTCAGCGAAGAATGGGGCCTGATAATAGCGATACTCACAGTACTTTGCATAATAACGCTCGGCGTCTTTGCAGTAAGAGCGATAATCGCCGGAAGATCCACGTATTACAGCATCGCAGCCTGTGCTGCGACCTCGATGTTCATCTTCCAGGCAATGCTCAATGTGTTCGGCTCCGTCGACCTGCTCCCGCTGACCGGCGTCACCTTCCCTTTCGTTTCGTCGGGAGGAACAAGTATGATCGCCTCGTGGGGACTGCTGGCCTTCCTCAAAGCTGCGGATACACGGCAGAATGCCAGCTTTGCGATACGGCTCGACAAGAAGGGCGAATTCGAACAGGAGCTTGAAGGCGGAGGAATGGAAGATCCGGAAGAGATATTCCGCGCTGTCCCGAAAGCCGCACCTAAAAAGCATAAAAACCGCAGGCCTGCGCCTGACCGCCGATTTGAAGATACTACGGTAGTCAGCAGATCGCAGCGCAGCAAGGACAAACCTATCCGGTACACGGATTTTTCCGATGAGGATTTCTTCGAAAGCTTCGAACG
>CAVEWO010000186.1:0-4194 GCA_963619345.1 Bacteroidaceae bacterium | reverse complement strand
GGTCTGATCCAGGCAGAAAGCTATCTTTACAAAGAGCGCGGATTCAAAAGCAGGGAAGATTACAACGAATACTGGGACGTACTGGAGAAAAACGGATGCAGGATGTACAGTCATCCGTCCGAAAGCGATCTCCAGTGGATGGATTATATACCGCAGTATGAGAGAAAGCGCCTGCTTTTCAGCAGATTCAAGAATTTTGAGATCGAGCAGAGCGGCGATCTGTACAGGGGGCGCGGACGTTTTATCGATTCCTATCACGAGCTTTATGCCGAGATCACATTTGATTCCGACAGCGGACTGCTGGGGAAATGCGGCATATCTTATGTCCGGGCACCCGGAGAATCGTGTTTTGACAATGCTTCACACGGGAGGAAGCTTGAAGGCATGAAACTTTCTGAACTCACGGATCGTCATATCGTTTGTATGTTCGGATGTTCTGAAGGATGCTATCACCTTGTCGAGATATTTAAAGATCTTTTTAATCTGCTGAGACAAATTCCAAATCAAACAAGGGAGTAAGAAGGGGGTAAGAGATGTTTAACAAATTTGGCAGTGATCGTGTCATCGAATTCAAGGGAACCGTCCCTACCGTCGCCTGGAAACTGGACAACAGTCTGGAAATCTCGGACAATGAGATGCTGATAAAGGTGGACACCATCAAACTTGAAGAAAGCAATTTTCGGCAAATCTGCAATGAGTGCGAATACAACAAAGCCAAGATAGGCAAAAAAATAAAGTATATAGTGAATAAGAGAGGAAAACTGCACAATCCTGTCACCAACAGCGGCGGCATCTGCAGCGGCAGGATCGTCAGGGTTGGCAGCTCATACAGCAGAAGTGATATCCCGGACAGGGACACAAGGGTGATATGCGCCACATCCCTTACATCCCTGCCGATGTATATAGAATCCGTGGAAGACGTGGATTTCAATTATTCGCTTATCATGGTAAAGGGGTATGTCATAGCATTTGAATCCACTACGCTCGTGCCGCTTCCGGAGGATATAAAAACGCCCCGTGCCCTCTCAATCATGGACGAAATGGGTTCCATGAAAAAAGCATATACGATTTCCGGATCGGCAAAAAAAATATTTATTCTGGGTGACGGTCTGCTTAACATGCTGTTCTACACAGCTATTGTCCGTAAGGCGGTCGGCAGAGACGGATATATCGTTGCTGCCGTCTACAAAGACGCCATGCAGTCTCTCAGCAAGAATGAGATAAAAAGAATACTCAAGCCTTATGCAGATCATATTTACTTTACAGATATACTTAAACCACTGGACTGTTACGAATCTTTCAGAGTGAAGGAACCGGAACCGTTTGATCTCAGTATAAACTGCACTAATATGCTTGGCGGCGAGGTCTTCAGTGTCATGCTCACCAAAAACAGAGGCGAGATATTATTTACGAGCCTTATAAGCAATTTCAACAGTGTTGCTCTGTTCTCCGAGTCACTGGGCAAAGAACTCAGACTCACTTCCATCGAGGAATTCTCAACGGGGTTTGTGGAGTTCAATATTGATTTTGTGCGGGAGATCAAATCAGATATAGACATGATTGACGAGATTTTCAAATCCCACAGGCTCATCAAGCAGCTGCCGATGCGAGCATCTGAACTGCATAATGCGCAGAACATAGATAAAGTTGAAGGATTTGTTTTCGGAAGCAATAAGACAAAAAAGATCCTTATGGAAGTCATAAACATAGCAGCCTATGACTGCAATGTCATAATCCAGGGAGAGACGGGGACAGGGAAAGAAAAGATTCTGAATCTGATTCACAAAAACAGCATCCGCAAGACAAAGCCGTGTATCAAGATCAACTGTGCTACTATATACGAAAACCTCGCGGAATCCGAGTTTTTCGGATATGAACCCGGATCATTCACCGGAGCGGGAGCTAACAGGAAACTGGGATATTTCGAACTTGCCAACGGCGGCATCCTGTTTCTCGATGAGATAGGAGAGCTGTCCCTGAATATGCAGAGCAAGCTTCTGCGTGCCCTGCAGGAAAAGAATTTCTACAGGGTCGGCGGACAGGATCTGGTGGAAGTGGATGTCAGAGTCATATGTGCGAACAATGTGGACCTCAGAACACTTGTCAAAGAGGGAAAATTCCGTGAGGATCTCTACTACAGGCTCAGCGTCTGCGAGATAAAAATGCCGCCTCTCAGGGAAAGAAATGAAGATATCGCATGTATTGCGGAATATCTGATCAATGAATACAATTTCCAGTACAACACTAACAAAAGCTTTTCTGCCGACAGCATCGAGGCTCTTGAGAAATACAACTGGCCTGGCAATGTCAGAGAACTGGACAATGTGGTACACAGGCTTGTGGTGAACTGCGAATCCGATCTGCTGACATCAGAAGACGTGGCTAATGCCGTCAGCAGTAATCTTTACAAAGAGAATCCTGATATATCTGATAAACCCTTAGAAACAGATGCGGCATCGCGGCGCAGCGGATTAAAATCAACTGTGGGCGAATTTGAAAGAGATATTCTGGCTGCTGCGCTGGAAGAAGGCGGCAGTACAAGGGCTGCTGCCAAAGCTTTGGGAATAAGTCAGTCACAGGTCATGAGAAAAAAGAAGAAGTACAACTTATAGATATATATCATTTATTATCAAATCATAATACTTTACATTTATTATTCAGAAGCAGCAGGGGCAGAAATGGTCAGAAACCAGTCTGTGATCCTGCTGCTACTCTTACGACTTTCGCTTGCAATGTAAACAGGACAGCTCCGGTTGTTGTCTCCGGAGCTGCCCTGTTTTAAGAGTTTGTAGGAGTATTTCAGAATGTTATTATGAAATGTTGCTTTTCTTATGCTGGTTCTGTTACATTTTCGTCTGTCTTTGTCTTGTCTTTTTTGACCAGTCTCACTTCTGGTTCTTTTGGTATCTTGAACAGCGGGATGAATCTGTCCAGTCCTGTGAATGTTAGGATCGGAAGTGATATAACCGCTATGTACGCCATGAAGTTGTACTTGAGGAAGTCTAAAGGTATGATCTCCATCAGCGGATATACGCCTGCAATGATACCAGCATAGAATGCCAGGTATACATGCCACGGCACCAGCTGTGATCCGAAAACTCCGAACGCATCACTGAAGGTCGCATTTCTGAGTCTCAGCTTGTACATTGCTTCCTCACTGCCCTCAACGTTGTCTGCTGTGATATCTCTGATGATAGGACCCACAGTAACGATCTGTGCCATTTCATCTGCAAGTACAGCATTTCCAAGCATTGAAAGCAGAGCATTCCATGTAAGCATATGGCGGACCTTTCTCGAGAATTTGACGATGAAAGCTGCCAGCGGTGCGAAAGCATCCATTTCACGCATTACTCCACCGAAGCCTGCTATCCACATCATCATTACGATTACCCATGAACCTGCATCCGAAAAAGCGTCCATACATGCTTCGAAGAACTCCATCAGAGATCCTGTCGTTCCTGCGAAGAGTCCGAGTATATATGACGATACCAGTCCTGAACCTATACATATGAATGTGTTGAATCCCTTAACAGCAGTAATGATTACCAGCAGCAAAGGAATTACCATGTAGTATGGAACACCTGCTTCGATCTGATGAAGCAGATCTATCGCGGCAGGTCGTTCTGCCTCAAGTACTGTCCATACATTATCAGGTATGTTCTGTACTACCTGTGCAGCATCGGCAGCTGTGCCCGGAAGATCCAGCACGAATCCCATCACAGTAAAACATACTGCTGCGAAGAAGAGACATAACAGAGACCATACCCCCTGATGTCTTACTCTGTGTACTACAGTTACATTGTGGATACCGGATGATACTATCATCGCATCAGAGATAAGACCTATGTTGTCTCCAAAGCATGCACCGCCTGCTATGGCACATACAGTAAGGATCGGATCGCCGCCTACGATATGGCTGAGCCACATGAATATAGGTGCACATGCAGCAAAAGTTCCCCATGAGGTTCCTGTTGCAACCGAAAGTATGGCAGTACACATGATTCCTACTACAGCGACAGTTTTACCTGTAACACCAAGCATAAGCGACAGGTTTACAACTGCTGCACCTACGCCTGTACTCATGAATGCACTTGCCATAGCGTATGCGAACATAAGTATGAACAGTGCTATGAGAATATTGCTCACGCTTTTCATAGCGCTGTCAAGTGAATCCTGCAGCTTGATTTTGCACAC
>CAVEWO010000185.1:0-4195 GCA_963619345.1 Bacteroidaceae bacterium | reverse complement strand
AAACGTGTTCACAGTAGGTAATGTAGACATTGAGCTGACTGAACCTCATTGGGTTCCTAATCCGAATTCAGTAGCACCGGGAATCACATATGCGAAAGACCCTGTAGTTAAAAACGTTGGCACAAATGACGCTTATATCAGAGTTGACGTTACAGTTTCTGACTGGGCTGCATTCAAAGCTGCTGCAGAAGCTCATGGCATCGCTGATCTCTCAACGATCTTTAAAGGACATGATGCCGCTAAGTGGACTCGTGCAGCTTTCAAAGAAGACACAGCAACTGATACAGCTACATATCAGTACTACTACAACACTGCCATTGCAAAGGGCGCATCAACAGATGCTCTGTTCACAAGCGTAACTATCCCGCCAGCTTTCACAAGTGATGAAATGGCTGCAATCGCAGGCGATAGTGGAAAGTTCACTATCGACGTTATAGCTCATGCTATCCAGGCAGACGGATTCAATAGTGTACAGGAAGCATTTGATAACTACACGAACTAATCAAAGGTATTGATCAAAACAGATCAAAGCCGAAAGATGCATTATTATGTTGATCATACCCTGCTCTTCGGAGCAGGGCGTAAATGAGCGTTCACTTGACAAGAGCAGAGCGCCCATTTATGCCCTGAACATATGAACATGGGCAGATTTGCGCAAAAAAACTTAAAACTTCAACCTAAAGACTTAAACGAAAGGACTAAAATTTATGAAGAAGAAGATTGTAACCAGCTGCCTGGTAGTAGCGCTGCTGGTAGTAGGAATCGTAGGTGCATCCCTCGCGTACTTCACAGACCAGGACAATGCAACTAACACATTCACAGTAGGTAATGTAAAGATCCAGCTGAATGAGCAGCAGAGAAACGCTGACGGAACTGCATTAGAACCCTTCGAGCAGAGTAAAGTGCTCAACCCTATCGTAGGTTCAGCTCAGGGCGAGAAAGACAAGTTCGGAATGCCTGTTGCAAAGAATTATGTAGACAAAATGATAACTGTAACTAATACAGGCAAGAACGATGCTTACATCAGAGCATACTTTGCAATCCCTTCAGCACTTGATGACGGATATGAGTCTTTCAATGCAGGCCTCAATGTACTCCATTTCAACTTCGGTAATAAAGTAGGTGAAGACGGTTCGATAACAACTACATATGGCAAAGAGTGGATCTGGAAAACTAATGGCGCTTGGAACTATTTTGAAACGACAATCGATGAAATATCATACAACGTTTACTATGCAGACTATGCAACAAAAGTAGCAGCTAATGCCACAACTGAACGTCTTGTTGATGGTGTATATCTTGACAAGTCATTTGATATCAAGGCTGATGGAGCATATGCATTTCGCAAAAAGCTTGTATTAGACGAAGGCTGGGACTGGAACAATGTTAAGTGCCCGGTATTCGCTGTAGCTGTTCAGGCAGACGGATTTAACAATGCGGCAGATGCTGTAACGGCAGCATTTGGAGCAAACTACAATCCATGGGCAACTAATTAGTATATTACATACTAACCACATACCCTGCTCTTCGGAGCAGGGCATACATGAGTGCCTGGGGAGGAGTCTTTGCAGGAGATGCCGCGAGGTCTTTGCAGACATTCATCTATGCTCTGCGCCGCATGCGTGGGCAAATGAAACCTAAGTACGTTAATTTGAGAAGGAAGCGAGGAGCTATCACTATGAAAAAGAAAATCGCAGCAGGAGCCGTTCTGGTTCTATGTCTTTCCATGTTGATCTATTCGACGATCGCTTACTTTAACACGGCAGACACAGCGAGAAACGTGATCACATCTGGAAACATCAAGATCGCTCTGAACGAGACAGACGCTGAAGGCGAGCCGTTTAAAGATGCCGTAGACGTCATGCCGGGACAGACGGTCGATAAAATCGTTACCGTGCAGAACACCGGAAACAATCCGGCATACATACGCGTCAGCGTGACGAAAGCCATCGAGCTGGCAGAAGGCGCGAGCGGAGATCCTGATACCAATCTTCTTACACTGGACTTCGACATGACGCACTGGACCCTGCAGGGCGAATACTATTACTATAACGAAGTTTTAGAGCCGGGGCAGACCACTGAACCGCTCTTTAAAAGCGTAACATTCGATACCTCGATGGGGAACATGTATCAGGACAGCAAGGCTGTCATCACGGTCAGCGCACAGGCCACCCAGGTTAAGAACAACGGCGACACCGTATTTGACGCAAAAGGCTGGCCCACAGACACAGACAAACCAACCGACGGAGAATAGTAAAGGAGGAAATGATTCATGACTAATACAAAAAAATCAAAAATGCTGTCGTTCCTGCTTTGCTTTGTTATGATAGTAACGGCGGTTTTTCAGATGCCGCTTATAGCGTCCGCCGAAACTTCAAAGGATGTGACGATCACTGACGCTGACGGCAAAGAGATCAGCGAATTTGAGATGCCTCAGAATGAAAAAGCTGAACTCACTGCAAAGGCAAAGGTTTCAGACGATGCAAAGTACCAGTGGCAGATCCTTGCCGACAGGGATTCGGAGCTCTGGGTAAACATCAAAGGCGAAAAAAGCGAGACTATCAATATTTCATATGCGATGATCCGCAATATCCTTGATAATGATGATACCACAAGTCTGCGCTGCAAAGTGAAAGACGGCGATACGACTTTCAAGAGCGATGCAGTAAAAGTCACAGTGACTGACGCTGAAAAGCTTCAGGGCAAATCCCGCCCTACGGTAAAAGCTATACGAGCAGCAGCCGCAAAGACTGCGTCTCTGGCGACACCGCAGGCATATGAAGGAAATGAAGCAGTCGCAGCAGCGAATGACGGCGAAGAAAAAGAAACATACAGCATCATTATAAACTATGTTTTCTCAAACGGGCAGCAGGCCGCTAACCCGTGGACTGCAACAGTTGCCAAAGGCAGCAGCTACAGCCAGACAGTAACATCACCGACAGTTGTCGGATATGCACCTGATCAGGCAACCGTAGATGTGAGCGTTACAGGCATAAAGGAAGATAAAACATATACAGTAACGTATAAGCCTGCTGAAGTAGAGTTCACCGTAAAACACTACCAGCAGAACATAGATAACGACAAATACACACTGGCAGATACAGAAACGAAAAAAGGCTATACAGAATCAGCCGTAGGCAGCGACCTGAAAAAAACATATGATGGTTTCACAGGACTTCTTTATGATACGACCACCAAGATTGCAGCAGACGGCTCGACAGTAGTCGAGATCTACTACGACAGAAACTACTACCTCATGACCTTCGATCTCGATGGCGGGTACGGAGTAGAGCCGATATACGCCAGATACGGAGCGAAGATAGAAGTAGATAATTCTAAACTGAAAAAAGCAGGGTATACATTCAGTAGCTGGGATAAAGAAATACCGGCAACGATGCCTGCAGAGAATACAGTATTTAAAGCTCAATGGATAGAAACAGATAAGGCTAAAGTCACAGTGGTAATCTGGGGCGAGAATGCAGATGACGAGAACTATTCATATATAGATTCAAATGAGATCTATGCAAAACCGGGAACAACGATAAAATACGGTTCAGCAGATCCTATATGCGGGCAGGAAGAGCATACACATGATGCAAGTTGCGGACGTGAATGTGGAAAAACTGAGCATACGCATGATTATAACTGTTATCCAGGTGCAACATCTGATACTCAAAATTTTGGTCGGTACAGTTACGATCCACCAAGCAATCCAAGCCAGGGGCAAGTGCATATAAGAACAAGTAGGCGCGGCGGAGTCTATAAAGGCATTTATATAGGAAACAAATGGTACAAATATAATGGCGATGCTAATGATGGAGAGATCATTAAGCTTGACTGTGAAAGGGATGAACACACTCACTCAGCAGCATGCGGCGGATATACCTGCGGTAAAACAGAGCATACACATGACAGCAGTTGTTATCTGAATGATGGCACAATGGATGCCAACCTGTGGAAGTATAACGCTGAACGTTCTGATGAAGTAGAGGTAGCGGCTGATGGCACAACAATAATGAATGTGTACTATGACCGTACAGAATTTACACTTACATTTGTGGATAATCGCAGTACAGTAGCAACCATAAAAGGTAAGTGGGGTGCTGAGATTTCGGGAGAGTTCAGCAAAGCCCCGTTCAATACGACATACAACGGACGTGCATGGAAGTGTACTGATGAAAGCAAATATAGCTAT
>CAVEWO010000184.1:0-4201 GCA_963619345.1 Bacteroidaceae bacterium | reverse complement strand
ACTGGAAGCTGGCACTGATCTCCCTGCTCGTCTCGCTGCTCTGCTCGACAGGCACGACATATCTTGCATGCAGGGGTCAGCTGGCTCATATGCCGGCTGAGATACTGAGGCCGAAAGCTCCGAAATCAGGAAAGCGCATACTGCTGGAGCGTGCAGGATTTATATGGAAACGCCTCAGCTTTCTGCATAAGGTGACGGCAAGGAATATCTTCAGATACAAAAAGAGGATGATGATGATGATCCTCGGCATCGGCGGATGCACATCTCTGGTGCTTGCCGGTTTCGGTATAAACGACTCGATAGCAGGTATAGCGGATCATCAGTTTTCGCAGATAGAAAAATATCATATCACGGTGGCATTCGACTCTCCGGGATATGAGAACAAAACAAGGTTTGAGAGTGAATATTCAGATTCACTGGAAAGCACCGCTATGCTGCAGCAGACTTCCACAGATGTAAAGAACGGCAAAACCATGAAATCATGTAGTCTGATGGTAACGGACGACAGTGACATAATGAAGGCCGTTGATTTCAGGGAAGACGGAAAGAAGCTGAAGTATCCGGGTAAAGGTGAAGCGATGATAAACAACAAGCTTGCCGATATGCTGGGTGTTGGAAACGGCGATATGATACAGCTGAATTATGACGATATGCATACTGTAAAGCTCAAGGTTGCAGGTATCTACAGGAACTATGTTTCGAATTATGTTTATATCAGCAGAGAAACATATGAGGAAGAGATGGATAGGACGTACGAACCTTCCATGATGTTTGTAACGCTTAGGGATGGAGAAAATATACAGAAGACAGCAGAGAGCATAAACGGTTTTGACGGAGTCATCGGGATATCGGTGAATGAAGATGTAAAGGCGAGAGTCGATGATATGATGGTCAGCCTGAACTATATAATAATACTGGTCATCGGGTGTGCCGGCGCGCTGGCATTCATCGTGCTGTTCAATCTTGGAAATATAAATATCACGGAAAGAGAGCGCGAGATAGCTACTATTGAGGTACTCGGATTTTATCCGCGCGAGATGGGTGCGTATGTGTTCAGAGAGAATTTCATACTTGTGCTTCTGGGTATAATCGTAGGGCTGCCGACCGGATTCGCGCTGCACAGCTTTATAATGAGCCGCATAGTAGTCGACGCTATATCGTTCAATCAGGTGATCGAACCTATCAGCGTTCTGTGGACGGTGCTGGTAGTGCTGGGATTCTCGATAATAGTGGATCTGATCCTGCGGAGAAAGCTGAGACGCATAAACATGGCAGAATCACTGAAATCAGTGGAGTAGCGGATACGTACATCATTATGGCAAAATGACAGCAGTATCTGAGGAAACAGGGAATACTGTCGATGTATGCCGAAGATCATTAGACAACGATTAATAACTGTATATTCTGGAGGAAAATATGGACAACGTCTTTTTGCTTAAGGAGAAAACTGCATTCAAGAATAAAGATTTTGATGAGAGCGGCAATGTCAGAGCTTCTGCGCTGCTGCGGCATTTTGAGCAGATCGCGACTGATCATGCGGAGCTTATGGGGATCGGGCATGATGACCTGATGAAGAAAAACTGGATATGGGTGCTCTCAAAGCTCAGATTCAGGATGCACGGAAAGATCAGGGCAGGGGAGCTCTACGACATAGCGACATATCCGTCTATGGGCAGAGGAGCGGCATACCCGAGAGGATACTATATCTGCGACGAAGATGAAAACCTTATCGTATCCGCTATGAGCCAGTGGTGCGTAGTGGATTTTGAAACGAGGAAGCTCGTGAGGTCGGCACTGGAATTTTCCGGGGAATATATAGATATCCCGTCATTTGAGGAGAAGATAGAGAAAATAAAGTACAAAGATCCGCAGCCGGCAGGAGTTCATATCGTGACTGAAGAAGATCTCGATATAAACTGTCATGTTAACAACTGCAGATATGCAGACATGACGAGCGAGATACTGAAGCGCAATGATTTTCAGAGCTTCACGATAAATTTTCTGAAGGAGACTGTAGTTGGAGACAGGATAGATCTGCTGACGGAAAGGGCAGATGACGGCAGCGATATCGTCGTCGGAATGCTTGAGAATGAGTCGGCTGTGTTCCAGGCGAAGGGGATGTATTTATAAGATATAAGAACGCTCTAAGATCATCATCGATCTGATAAAACTATTAAAACTATCCCGCGTCGAATATCGTTCGGCGCGGGGTTTTTCTTTGCACAATTAAGCAGAAAATTCCTATGCGAGGAATTTCCCTGTCCTGTGTATAAAAAGAACGGCATCACAGATACCGTTCTTTTCTATCTATATGTAATTATAAACTACATAATAAAAAGTATGCGACATTTAAATGCTATGGTTTATACTAAACCCTGTTCCATCATTGCCTGAGCAACTCTTTCGAAACCAGCGATGTTAGCACCCTGTACCAGAGCGTTCTTGTTGCCATAGTACTTTTCTCCAGCATTAGCACAAGCGTTGAAGATATTTCTCATGATCTGGTGAAGCTGTGCATAAACGTCTTCGTGCTGGAATACAGTGTGTCCTGCGTTCTGTCCCATTTCGATGCATGAGCAGGCAACGCCGCCAGCGTTAGCAGCCTTAGCAGGTCCAACAGCTGTCATTTTGTCCATCAGGTAAACGAGAGCGTCGTTTGTTGTAGGCATGTTAGCACCTTCGCAGTAGAACTTGCAGCCTGATTCAACGATATTCTTAGCATCTTCCATGTGTACATCATTCTGCATAGCGCATGGGATGAAGAGGTCAACCTTAACGTCGAAGTCCTGGCAAACGCCCCAAGGCTTCTTACCTGCTATGAATTTAGCTTCTGGGAACTTCTCAGCGTAAGGAGCGCAGATGTTCTTTCCTGATGATCTGAGGTCGAGCAGGAATGCGATCTTTTCGTCAGTGCCGATTCCTTCTGGGTCGTAGATGTATCCGTCTGGACCTGAGATAGTTACGCACTTAGCTCCGAGCTGCTGCAGCTTCCAAGCTGCACCCCAAGCTACGTTACCGAATCCTGAGATAGCAACTACCTTATCTTTTATTTCTTCGCCGTTAGCCTTCAGCATTTCTTCAGCATACCATACGATACCGAATCCAGTTGCTTCTGATCTTCCAAGAAGTCCGCCGTAAGGGATTCCTTTACCAGTGAGAACGCCTTCGTATCTGTCAACGATTCTCTTGTACTGTCCGAAGAGGTAACCGATTTCTCTTCCGCCTACACCGAGGTCTCCGGCAGGAACATCAGTGTTAGGTCCGATGTGTCTGTATAACTCAGTCATGAATGCCTGGCAGAATCTCATTACTTCTGCGTCTGACTTACCGTTAGGATCGAAGTCTGAACCACCCTTACCGCCGCCGATAGGCAGACCAGTTAAGCTGTTCTTGAAGATCTGTTCAAATCCTAAGAACTTGATGATTCCAGGATATACGTTTGGAGCAAATCTCAAACCACCTTTGTAAGGTCCGATAGCACTGCTGAACTGATATCTGTAGCCTTTGTTAACCTGCACTTTACCTGCATCGTCAACCCATACTACTCTGAAAGTAACTCCTCTTTCAGGTTCAGTCAGTCTTTCGAGAAGAGCAGCTTCTTCATACTCAGGATGCTGTTCAATAACCGGCTTTAATGAAATAAGTACTTCTTCTACTGTCTGGTGAAATTCTAATTCGCCAGGATTCTTCTGCTTACAAAGCTCAATACATCTTTCAACATAATTTGACATTTTTTTTCTCCTCTTTTTTAAATAAAATTTCGCAAAGTTGGTAATGCCTTGTTACACTAAATATATCACTTTGTTAAATTGCAGTCAATGGATTTAAATTGTTTATCGGAAGTTGTAATCTTCTGACAAATGTGAAATAAACCGTGAAAAATACTAGCCCCTCATATCGCCGCTAGATGTTTGTCCAGTGGCGGCATGCGTGATATAATGTATTGGATGCAGGCAGCGGATCGAGACCTGCACAGGTGAGGTAAAAATATCGTTTTTGATATATTATAGACATAGTTAAAGATCGATGAGGGAAATGGTTTGATAAGGAATTTTGTAAAAGAGACGCAGCAGCTTCTGACGTCTGGAAGAACTCTGGAAATACTGGGCATGAGCAAAAGAGGCATGCTGCAGCTGCTGAACGATTCTCAGTGGAAAAAGATATTTGAAAAGCTTGTGAAGGGCGGCGAGTTTTCGGCGTG
>CAVEWO010000183.1:0-4226 GCA_963619345.1 Bacteroidaceae bacterium | reverse complement strand
CGTTAAGGATATACTAAAATACCAGGAGCCGAAGGTGATCGTGCTCGAGACAGACTGCCTCTTTTCAGGCAGGAATCCGTCTTTTGCAAAGAATCAGGCTGACGTGCCGCCGGCGTCCTTCTTTGAAAAGATCAAAAGCACCATCAGGGAAGCTGACAGTGCGATCATCTCGGGGATAAATTTCTACTTCCCGCTCATCAAATATCATGACCGCTGGAAAAAGCTGAAGCTGTCGAGCTTTATCAGCCACCATACGAGCTTCTACACATTTTCAAACAAAGGCATGGCGTATTCTGACAAGGTGAAACCGTATACCAGTGATCCGGACTACATGGAGAGCAGCGGCACTGCGATCAAAACCATGTCTGTGGAAAATGCTGCGGCTTTCAGACAGATCTACGAGACATGCAGACAGAAAAACATCCGGCTCGTCCTCATGACCGTGCCGTCAGCGAACACCTGGAACCTTTCCAAATCAAACGCCGTGCAGAAGCTGGCTGACGAATACGGACTGACGTACTACGACTACAACCGTACCTACCCTGCCGGTTTTGACTGGTCGCAGGACAGCAAGGACGGCGGCAACCACCTCAATTATTCCGGCGCGCTCAAGGTAACATCGGACTTCGGCGACAAGCTGCAGAATGACCTTGATATGCAGGCGAGCAGGCTCACGCCGGAGCTGCGGCATAAATGGGAAAAAGATTACGAGCACTTCCACACCAGGATCGCAAGGTCTGCTGCAAAAGCTGCAGGCAAGTAGCGTCAAAGGCCCAGGCAGTCATGGCAGCCAGGCATCCACAGCTGTCACGGAAGTCGTGCGGGATATACAGGCTCAGCTGTCGCACACGCCGTCAAGTGCAGCCAGGCGTCAACACACACCACGCGTGCCGCTCCGCGTCATGACCCCGGACAGCACGCGCCCGGCACTTTGCAACAGCCCGCAAAATTCCCACGAAGAATTTTTCAAAAAATATTGACAATATCGAAAATTCCGTTATACTGTCCATAAGGAGCGGCCGATGGAACGCGGCTGCTTGTCACTTTGGACATAGGGAATTGAGAACCGAAAGAGAATACACCTTGTAAGCTCATCGCAGATCAATGCAGTAAATGCATTGGTCTTTTATTTTTTGGTTTTGATATCTCTGCTGTTATGACACCCGAAATACTGTCATTTACACGAAAAGGAAAGGAAGTGTTGCAATGAAACTGACAAAGAAACTTATCGGTATAGCACTGTCGGCGGCGATGGCATTTACGTGCCTGACTGCATGCGGCAGCAAGGACAAGGTCGAGTATCCTGAGGATTTCCAGTCTTTCCTGGACGCACTCGATACTGACTTCTCGTACGATGTGGACAAAGCCATCTCCGAAATGGGCGACGACCCTGCCCTCGGCTTCAGATCCGCAGGCTCCCCTGCCGAAAAAGAGACCGCTGAATACATCGAAAAGACGATGAAAGACATCGGCCTCGAAAACGTGACCGTCGACAAGACGAATCTTGACGGATGGACCTTCAACGGTGCGAACATCACGTTCACCAATGCAAAAGGCAAAGAACAGAAAATAGACCTCGGAGGCTATCAGACCACGATACAGGCCGACAACGAGACTGTAAAGGTCGTATATCTCAACAAGGGAACTGCCGAAGATTATGAAGGTGTCGACGTTACCGGCAAGCTCGTGCTGATCGACATCAACCAGAATGAAGAATGGTGGATCAACAATCCTGCATATCAGGCTCATGTAAAAGGCGCGAAGGCAGTCCTCGCCAACACGGAGCTTCCTGTGGAAATGGATGACCGTATCGGAACTCAGGACTTCTGCGGACCTGCTGACGCTCCTGCGCTCGGCATCAGCCAGAAAGACACTGACGCTCTTAAAAAGGCTATCGAAAAATCCGGCGAAAACGAGATCGAAGTAGTTTTCAACGCTGACTCCGTAGTTACAGAAAACGTGGAAAGCCAGAACGTATGGGGAGAAATCCCGGGGAAGACCGACGAAGTGATCTACATGATGGCTCACATGGACGGATATTTCCACTCGTTTTACGATGACGCTTCAGGCTGCGGACTCATCCTCGGAACGGCTAAAGCCATCATTGACAGCGGTTACGAACCTGACAAGACTATAAGATTCGTATGCCACGGAGCTGAAGAATGGGGCAAGGTAGACAGCCAGGCAGACTGGGCAGTCGGCGCATTCAAGCAGATCACCGAAGTGAGACCTGAATGGGCTGCGAACGCATTCGCGATCGTGAACATCGACGGCGCTTACTGCGTGAAAGACGAGACAACATTCGGCATATCCGTAGCCGAAGAGCTTTACAGCTACATCAACCCTCTCGTGCAGCCTATGCTCGACGCATCCGGCTACACCTACAGATACATGATGCCGCCTAGCACTTACAAAGAAGACTTCAACTACATGGCATGCGGAGTCCCTTCTGTTGCCACTGCAAAGGGTGAAGAAACGATCTTCTATGACACAGCTTACCACACAAGTGCCGACAGCGACGAAGTCGTTGAATTCGACGAGGACACATGGCTCTGGATGCACACGCTTTACGGCAGGATCGTATACGCATTTGACGATCTCGCTGCAAGACCTATGGACTTCGGCACGAGATTCGAAGCATTCGAAGATACTATAGATGAAGACACTATCACAGACAAAGACCTCGCTGCAAAGGCTGAAGAAGTAGTTAAGGCAGCAGAACCTGTGACCGAAAAGATCAACAGCCTCAATGCTGATTACGCAGCTGCAGTCGCTGACGGCGACACGAAGAAAGCCGACAAGCTCAGAGCTGAGGCTATCGAGCTCAACAGCCAGCTCCATGCAGCCTACAGGCAGGTTCAGGATGAATTCCTCTACCTCGACGGCGAAATGTCCGTGATTTTCCCTCATGAAAGCAGACAGGCAAATGTGCAGAACCTGCAGGATGCTATCGACGCGCTGAATGACGGGGACGCTGAAGGTGCCAACGATTTCCTCACCGGCATCAACAACGGATGGTACGCTATGTATTTTGACAAAGAGACTGTCGACCACTTCAACAACAGCTGGATTGAAGGACTCGAAGGAACATGGGCTGAAGGCAATGTCGATCCTATGGACTGCTATGTTGACGATGTCGTGAGAACTCTGATAACAAAAGCCGACTCCGGCGACACTGACTTCTCAGCTGAAATCGCACAGCTCGAAACACTGAAAGCAGAACAGCAGGATAAGCTCAGCGCAGTCGTAGAGAAAGAAAAGACAGGTATGGATGCGGTGATTACAACACTTAAAGCGCTGATCTGATCTTAGGCTGACGGCTGACAGCTGACTGCGACAGATAGCGCAATGTGCTGCAGCTCGTATGAACTGTGCAGGCACATACAAAATTCCCGATCGATTCTACTGTAACATATGATTGACCGTATATAAACGATACGCTGACGCCAGCGTGACTGACCTGCCGGGTTCCTTATGATCCTCGTGTAAAGCTCAGACGCGCTTCGCGCCGGCGTATTTTCTTCTATGCTGCACAGACTTTTACGCATCTGCATCATTATTTTTTGCAAGGAGCTGCTGCTGTGTTAAAATCATAGATATCTTCTAATGGAGGTGCCGGACAGTTGAACGTTATGATAAAAAAGATATCACTTATAACCATATGCATCGCTGTGCTCGTATTCGCAGTATTTGCAGCTGTCGAGACTGTGACGTTCTCAAGAACGCTGAAAAAGGAGATCGACAGCAAGCTTTTTTACGAAACAAAAAAGATCGCCAACCAGATGAGCATGGTGTTCGAAAACGCGGAAGGCTCTGTAGACACGCTGTGCGCCGAGATTGAGCACAATTTCGACATCCACCGTCAGCTGCAGTCACCGGAGTACATCAGATCGTACATGGCGGACTACTCTCCCGTGATAAGAGACGCACTTGCGGACATCGAGGACTCGCAGGGCCTTTATCTGACGTTTTCGCCGGACATCACCGACAGGAACGGTGCCTATGAGATCTGGTACTCCTACGACAGAAACGGCGAGCTCGCGTACACCGACGCGACCAGCAACGGCATATACTACGAATCATTTGAGGACGAGTCGTTTCCTACGATGCACTATTATTTCGGCGCGATCGCAAATCCCGGCGAAGGCATATGGACCGAGCCGTACATGGATTCGGACATCGGACAGGAAGTCATCGCCTATTCCCGTGCGGTCTATTCCGACGGG
>CAVEWO010000182.1:0-4271 GCA_963619345.1 Bacteroidaceae bacterium | reverse complement strand
CGCTTGCTGCATTTTTACATTTCTATATTATTCAACCGGTACAGTCCATCCCATTTCGTCAGGAAGCTTGCCTGTCTGGATACCATAGATAGTATCGTAAAGCTCCTGGGCTACAGGACCTATTTCTCCGTTATTGATGATCATGTCTTCATCCTTATAGCGCAGCTCGCCCACAGGGGAGATTACTGCGGCAGTTCCGGATGCGAACATTTCTTTGAAGTTGCCGTCTTTATAAGCTTGAACGACTTCATCGATAGCCATTCTTCTCTCTGATACCTTGACACCCTTTTTCTTCAGGATCTGGATAACAGAGTCTCTTGTTATACCAGGCAGGATAGTGCCGTTCAGCGGAGCTGTAACGACTTCGTCACCGATAACGAAGAATGCATTCGAAGTTCCGACTTCTTCAACATATTTTCTGTGAACGCCGTCCAGCCATAAGATCTGCTCGAAGCCCTTTTCGTGAGCTTCCTCCTGAGCCTTCAGGCTGGCTGCATAGTTTCCGCCGCATTTAGCTTCACCTGTACCGCCTTCGGTAGCTCTGACATAAGTGTCTTCGACGTAGAGTTTCGTAGGTGTCAGACCGCCTGCGTAGTAAGGGCCGACAGGACTGAGGATGATGATGAATTTATAGTGCTTCGAGCGGCGTACTCCGAGAAACGCCTCATCAGCAATTATGAACGGTCTTATGTAAAGCGCAGTGCCTTCCTTCTGAGGGATCCAGTCAGCGTCGATCTTTACGATAGCCTTGATAGCTTCAACGTAGAGCTCTTCGTCGATCTGCGGGATGCAGAGACGCTCGTTGGTGTTGTTGGTTCTCTTTGCATTCATGTCAGGTCTGAAAAGCTGCACTCTTCCTTCAGGAGTCTTGTAAGCCTTGAGACCTTCGAACATAGTCTGAGCATAGTGGAAAACGACAGCCGCAGGATCAAGGGAAAGCGGGCCGTAAGGAACGATCCTTCCATCATGCCAGCCTTTGCCGTCCTCATAATCCATGATGAACATATGATCGGTGAATTCAGTACCGAATCTCAGCGTATCAGGATCAGGTTTTGATTTTGGGTTAGGATTTTTTGTGATCGAAAAATTATATTTCATGGCACTCTCCTTTATATTATTGTTTTATTATTTTTTGTCGATTACTGCATAATACATTTTACAACATAAAATATGCAAAGTCTATCAGCACAACAATAAATATATCACCATAATTGTTTATAATCAACAATAAAAAGCAAAAAATATTATTTTTGAAAACAAAAAATACAAAAACAATACGAAATCGCATATTTTCTTTAAACATACATAAAAGCACTATATAATAACGTACATGAAAAAGAAAGATAAGAAACGGAGCATACCGGTAAGGATGCTTTACGCGCTGATAAAAATAGCAGCAACAGCAGCAGTCATAGTGATAGGTCTGAATTTTTACGTGATAAAGAGCACGGAGTCCCAGATAAATGCGAACTACGATATGCCGGAAGACATAGCCACCCAGGAGGAGGTGGAAAAGCTCAGCAGCATATCTCCGGAGTGCATACTGGTGCTCGGCGCATCAGTGACTTCGGACGGAGTCCCGAGCCCGATCCTTCAGGACAGGCTGGATACTGCGATAGACCTTTATCATAAAGGCGTTGCGCCTAAGATCCTGCTGTCGGGAGACAACGGACAGATGGTCTACAACGAAGTCAAGGCAATGCAGAATTATGCGCTGGAGGCGGGAGTCGACGAAAATGACATCTACCTCGACCATGCGGGGTTTTCGACGTATGAATCGATCTACAGAGCGAAATATATTTTCAAGGTCGACAGCATGATCGTCGTGACGCAGACGTATCATCTGTACAGGTCGCTGTACGGGTGCAGGCGCATGGGAATAACGGCGATGGGCGCCGCCGCTGACCAGTACACGTACGCAGGGCAGGAAAAACGCGAGATCAGGGAAGTGCTGGCGCGCGACAAGGATTTCGTAAAGTGGACATTCAAGCCGCAGCCGACATTCCTGGGCGATGCGGTGCCGATCTCCGCAGAGTAGCGGCGTTCCGGCAGCCGGAGACACTATGTGTACCGGCGAGCATATTTATATGGGGGCTATATGGGGCGCTGACTGTGCGAACGGCAGCAGCGCGTCGGGATACACAATGATGAGATGTATGATGGAGAAAAATCATGGAAGATAAAAATACAAGGCCGGTGTCGGCCGCGCCTGGTGAAAAGGAGACAAGTGCCGGCGTGTCCGGTGCAGAGAGAGCGACATCCGGTGCAGCCGGCATGCCGGCATACTCCTCGAAATCAGCAGGTTTTCAGGGAAGGGGCCGGGTGGCGATCGTAAAGTGCGGCACATATGACGAGCAGACCGTGCAAAGCGCAGTACAGCGCGCGGCAGAGCTTCTCGGAGGCCTGGAGCGCATATTTTCCGCGGGCGAAAAGCCGCTTAAACGCAGCAGCAGGATCATACTGAAGCCGAACCTGCTGGCGAAGACAGAGCCGGAAAAAGCCTGTACGACACATCCTGCGGTTTTCAAAGCGGTCGGTGCGCTTTTGCAGGAAAACGGATACATGAATCTCAGATACGGAGATTCCCCGGGAAATCCGATGATCAGCGTGGAAAAGGTCGCGCAGGAGTGCGGTATCAAGGCGGCTGCGGACAGCCTCGGCATACCGCTTGGCGAGTTTGAAAGCGGCACGCAGGTCGATTTCCCGCAGGGCAGAGCAGCGGACAGTTTTGTGCTCTGTGATGAAGTGATAAAGGCAGACGGGATCATAAATATCTGCAAGATGAAGACACATCAGCTCGAGCGGATAACAGGCGCGCTGAAAAACACGTTCGGATGTGTTTACGGCATCAACAAGGGCGCATCACATGCGAGATTCGCGACGGCGGAGGTGTTCGCGAAAATGATCGCGGATCTCAATTCTCTGGTACGGCCGAAGCTTCATATAATGGACGGCATAATGGCGATGGAGGGCAATGGACCGCAGTCCGGAACGCCGACGCCGATGGGAGTCATACTTGCGTCGACGGATCCGGTCGCACTCGACGCGGTGTTCTGTCATCTCGTCGATCTGAAGCCCGAGCTGGTGCCGACCAGCGTCAGCGGCATGGAACAGGGAATCGGCACGTGGACGGATCTTGAGATCATCGATGAAAGCGGCACGCTTACTGTCCGGGAGGCTTTTGAAAAATACGGCAGCAGTACTTTCAACGTGCAGCGCGGCGCAGAGTATCGCGGGATGCTGAAGCCGATAAGGTTCCTGGCACCTTTGCTAGAGAAGAAGCCGATCGTCAGAAAAGATGTATGCATCGGATGCGGCATCTGCGTGAATGCATGTCCGGTCGAGGGCAAGGCGATCCGCGTCGTGCCGGGCGAGGAGCCGGGGCGCGGCGCTGCAGGCACCGAAGGTAAACGGCACCGCGGCACTGCAGTTTACGATTACAGCAAATGCATCAAGTGCTACTGCTGCCAGGAGATGTGTCCGGAGCAGGCCATAACGGTGAAGAAATCGCTGCTGGCACGGATCGCAGACAGAAACTGGCGCATCTGAGAGATCTGAGCTTTCCGGCATGCATCAGGCAGCAAGGACGGGAAAGCGCAGGATCAAAGCGCGGGTTCAGGCCGCATGCAGCCGGCCGGCAAGTAACACTCGGACAGAAAACAGCATATTATATACAGGTCATGGAAACAGTTTCTGCAGAAAGCATCCATGACCTGTTTTTTCATGCGCCGTAAATGTCGATCGCCGGCCTGGTGCGCCGAACGGCATTTCCGGCATGTCGTCACTGCCCTCAGCCGGAAACGCCGGCGGAGCAGACACTGATGTTTTGAAGGAGAGGTAAGAGTATGATTTATCTTGATAATGGTGCGACGTCGTATCCGAAGCCGCCGGAAGTCATCGAGACGATGATGGAAGTCATGTCGGACTACTGCGCCAACCCCGGCAGAGCGGGGCATTTTATGGCGGCGAGGACTGCGCAGGAGATATACAGGAGCAGACTTTTCCTGGCAAGGCTTTTCAATGCAGGCTCGCCGGGGCGGATCGTATTCACCGGCAGCTGCACGGAATCGCTGAATCTGGCGCTGAAAGGGCTGCTGAATCCAGGCGATCATGCAGTCACCACATCGATGGAACACAACTCTGTGATGCGGCCGCTGCATACTTTGGAGAAAAAAGGCGTCGAGGTCAGCATCGTGCGCGGCGACCGGCAGGGGCGGATATCACCGTCTGCGATAAGGCAGGCGATACGGCCTGGTACGAAACTCATAGTC
>CAVEWO010000181.1:0-4280 GCA_963619345.1 Bacteroidaceae bacterium | reverse complement strand
ATACTATGCTGTAAACCGGCTGCATCCGGAATGGTTTGGCAGAACTGACATGCTGCTGAATTTCGATGCTTTCAGGCCTGATGCGCCAGGGCTTGTGATCAACAGTACTCCTGAATATGGTCAGTTTCTCGCTGGATTTGCAGAAGCACTGGAACTGCCTGAGGGATGCTGGCCGGAAGGCGTATCTGTGGCAGGTCTGCATGGAGCGTGGTCTGATGATTATAACTATGTGATAAATGGGATCCCCGGACTTATCTGTGGTAAAGGCCCTTCTGAATGGGGTGCGTTGAATTATCACACAAAGTTCGATGATCATACAGTATTCGAAGCAGAACGAAGGCTTGTCGGGTATCTTTCGGAGCTTTATATCAGATTTATCGACTTGTTCGATTCTCTTGAAGTACCTCCTTTTGATTTCTCTCCTGTTATGAAAGACTTTGAAATGTCGCTCGATACAGCCCGCGATTTCTGCGGTGAAGAAACCGATATATTATACAGCAAAATAAATGAGACAGAAGCCTGTGCAGAGAAAGTATACCGCTTCATACGCAGCGCAGATTTCAGAAAACAGGAAAATATACAGTACGATGCAGTCAGGATAATGCTTTTTGATACATACAGGACTGTACAGAAGGAATTATACAAACTGGACGTCAGTGATAATGTGATATTTGCACACGAGGCAGTAGTTTCAAATTGCAGATTCCTGACAAACGCCGTAGAGGCAGTAAAAAACAGGGATGCAGCGTCAGCGCTTGAAAATATCAGGAAAATAGATCTGAATCAGTATGCAGCCGATTTTGACCGGGAGGTTTATGAGGCTATGATGAAACGTATATGCCCGGAAAATGACAGACTGTTCTGGGGCGAAGGCAAACTTCACCGGTTCTATGATGGATCAGGCGTCATAAGCATGTTGAAGCGTGCACATACAGACAGTGAGTTTGATGATATCGCAGAAGAACTGGAGTCTGGGCTGGCTCAGGAAGTAAGTCAGCTGAAGGAGATAATACAAAATGAAGCTGTGATCCTGGATCATATCTATAAAAACCTGTATGAAATATACAGATATCACCTGGCATCATAACATCAGTACTGAATCAAAGTCACTGCAATAACTTGCATAAAAATGAAAATACTGATAATATACTATTCATGGTGTTTTATGTCATTAAACTTTCTGTCAGTGCTGAATCGGACAGGAAATACAGATAGATGAGAGGTGATACTTATGTTTAATGCAGAAAAATCAAAGAACGATATCGTCAAGTGGATAAGAGACTGGTTCGATGAAAACGGCCAGGGATGCAAGGCTGTCATAGGCCTTTCGGGCGGCAAGGACAGCTCGGTAGTGGCGGCTCTATGTGTGGAGGCTCTCGGCAAGGACAGGGTACTGGGCGTGATGATGCCTAACGGGGAGCAGTTCGATATAGATGTTTCACATAAGCTCGTCGAGCATCTCGGTATCGAGGGTATCGTGGTGAATATAAATGATGCGTATGAAGGTATGGTCGGAGAGCTGATGAAGCATTTTGACAGCTTTGAAGGACAGGCAAAGGTGAACCTGCCTCCGAGGATCCGTATGGCTGCGCTTTATGCTGTATCGCAGAGCGTGAACGGCAGAGTTGCGAACACGTGCAACCTTTCCGAGGACTGGGTGGGATACAACACAAAATACGGCGACGGAGCCGGCGACTTCAGCCCGCTTTCGCACTTCACAGTACAGGAAGTCAAAGCGATAGGAAGAGCGGCAGGGCTGCCTGACATGTTCGTGGACAAGGTGCCTATCGACGGGCTCTGCGGACTTACAGACGAGGATAACCTGGGCTTTACATACGCTGTACTTGACAGATATATCAGAGAGGGTGTGTGCGAGGATGCGGAAACTAAAGCGAAGATCGACCGCATGCACGAGAAGAATCTGTTCAAGCTGCAGTCCATGCCTACGTTCGAATACGAACCGGAGAAATAGGGCGCAGCGCGGGCGCGTGTTATAAAATGATATATGAGAGATACGAGCAGTATGAAGTCGATAGACTTCGCTCGGCAGGACGAGCTTTCCAAAGAGAAGGGGAGCTCGTTTTTTTATGTTTTTTGCTGCGGAATGCCTGCATTTATTTTACTTTTGACTTTTAAATTTGTCCTTATGATAATTGTAAAACGTTTTACATAGATTTAACGTGTTTAAGATTTTATATTTAACATTCAACACATATAATACAGAACATACAAAAGAGAAAAAGAAAAAACAGATCAAAAAGACGAAGGAGATGTAAAAAGATGAAAAAGAGCAGATTAGCAAAAATTCTTACGTTAAGTCTGGCGGCAGTGATGGTATTCTCACTGGCAGGCTGCGGAGGCAGCAGCAAGGATACAGGTGATAAAGATATCACTGTTATTTCCAGAGAAGAAGGGTCAGGAACGAGAGACGCCTTTACGGAACTGACAGGGATCCTCAAGGACGACGTTGACAGAACAGTTGATACCGCTGAGATCTCAAACAGCACATCAGTTGTTACTCAGTCGGTTGCAGGAAACGATGCAGCGATCGGATACATTTCACTGGGATCGCTCGATGATTCGGTAAAGGCAGTAAAGGTGGACGGAACAGAAGCGAGCGTCGACACAGTAAAGAGCGGCGACTACAAGCTTCAGAGACCGTTCAATATCGTTACAAAAGGTGAAGTGGCAGAACTCCCGCAGGATTTCATAAACTTCATCATGAGTAAAGACGGTCAGAAGATCATCGAAGAGGAAGGCTACATAGCAGCAAATGAAAATGCAGGCGACTACAAGGCTTCAGGACTCACAGGAACGATCACTCTCGCAGGATCGACATCAGTTTCACCGGTAATGGAAGTTCTCGCTGACAAGTACAAGGAACTCAACAGCGGCGTAACGATCGAGATCCAGCAGACTGGTTCAGGCGCAGGCATCCAGAGTACTATCGAAGGCGTATGTGACATAGGCATGGCATCAAGAGCACTCGCAGATGACGAAGCTTCCCAGGGTCTCACAAGCCAGGAGATCGCACTTGACGGAATAGCTGTTATCGTAAACACTGACAATTCAGTCGAAGATCTCACAACAGACCAGATCGTAAAGATATTCACAGGAGAAATCACAAACTGGGCTGACGTTAAATAAGATAGATAAGTAAGATAAGAAAGAATAACAGGTACAGAAAATGCGAAAATACAGTGAAAAGATCATGAAGATAGTCTTTCTGACAGCAGCATGTGTTTCTATACTGGCAGTGATCCTCATATGTGTGTTCCTGTTCGCAAGCGGTGTACCAGCCATCAGGGAAATCGGAATATCCGATTTCCTTCTTGGCGGTTCATGGAAACCGAACCAGGAACTTTACGGGATCTTCCCGATGATAGTGGGCAGCATATATGTTACTGCGGGAGCAGTTGTCGTAGGAGTCCCGATCGGTCTTCTCTGCGCCGTGTTCATGGCGAGGTACTGTCCTGCAGGACTTTACAGGATACTCAAGCCTGCAGTAGATCTGCTGGCTGGAATACCGTCGATTGTTTACGGATTCTTCGGTCTGATGGTTATAGTGCCGATGGTGCAGAACATGTTCGGAGGCAGCGGCAAATCGCTGATGACAGCATCAGTTCTTCTCGGGATCATGATACTGCCGACTATAATAAGCGTAGCGGAATCAAACATAAGAGCGGTGCCTGAACAGTATTACGAAGGCTCGCTGGCGCTGGGCGCAACAAAAGAAAGAAGCGTGTTCCGCGCAGTTCTTCCGGCTGCGAAGATGGGTATCATGGCAGGTATCATCCTCGGCATCGGAAGAGCTATCGGAGAAACGATGGCGGTAGTTATGGTCTGCGGCAACCAGGCGATAATGCCGCGAGGCATCACGGAAGGAGTCAGGACTCTCACCGCAAACATAGTGCTCGAGATGGGATACGCGTCAGGTCTCCACAGAGAGGCCCTGATCGCAACAGCAGTAGTGCTGTTCGTGTTCATACTGATCATAAATCTTTCGTTTATGGCGCTGAAAAGGAGGGCTGACTGATGAAAAAACACAGAAACAGCTCGATGCAGCAGTTCTGGCTGACATACAAAAACAAGCCGGGTTCTCTTATAATGCGGATCCTGGTGATCCTGTCAGCGGTGATCACGGCGGGGATACTGTTCTCGCTGATAATATATATACTTGTAAACGGCGTTGTACATCTCAAACCGGAGCTGTTCGCATGGGAATACAACACTGACAACATGTCGATGATGCCGGCAGTAATAAGCACGGTATACATAAC
>CAVEWO010000180.1:0-4288 GCA_963619345.1 Bacteroidaceae bacterium | reverse complement strand
TTCACTTCCTCGTCTATTTCTGACGCAGTCTCCTCTGAATAGTTCTGTCTCGTCGAAAAATCCTTTCCGAGGAACACTTCGTCAGATGAGCTGTAGTTCACAGGCCCCAGTTTCTCGCTGAATCCGTACTTTGTGACCATTTCCTTCGCGATGTCTGTTGCTCTCTGGATGTCGTTGCTCGCACCCGTGCTCACATCGTCAAGCGTAAGCATTTCCGCGACACGGCCGCCGAGAAGATGGATGATCTGCTCTCTCATCGTCTCTTTTGTTCCGTAGTATTTATCTTCCTTAGGCAAGATCATCGTAAACCCGCCTGCTCTGCCTCTAGGTATTATCGTGATCTGGTGAACAGGATCTGTCTTAGGCAGCACATGCGCCACCACAGCGTGACCGGCTTCGTGGTATGCCGTGAGCTTTCGCTCTTCCTCGCTGATTACTCTGCTCTTCTTTTCCGGGCCTGCGATGACCTTGGTTATAGCTTCTTCGATCTCGTCCATCCTAATCTTCATGCCGTTTCTTCTCGCAGCAAGCAGCGCCGCTTCATTAAGCATGTTCTCTATATCCGCAGGGGAAAATCCCGGCGTTCTTCTTGCGAGCACCTTCGGATCCACACCTTCTGCGAGCGGCTTGTTCCTCGAATGCACTCTGAATATCTCTTCTCTGCCCTTGATATCAGGAATCCCTATTACGATCTGTCTGTCGAACCTGCCGGGTCTGAGCAGTGCAGGGTCAAGAACATCAGGTCTGTTGGTTGCCGCAAGAATAATGATACCTGCGTTTTCCGCAAAGCCGTCCATCTCTACCAGCAGCTGGTTCAGGGTCTGTTCTCTTTCATCATGACCGCCGCCGAGGCCTGCGCCTCTCTTACGTCCCACCGCATCGATCTCGTCGATGAAAACGATGCACGGCGCGTTTTTCTTTGCCTGTTCGAACAGATCTCTGACTCTGGACGCACCCACACCTACGAACATTTCCACGAAGTCCGAACCGCTTATCGTAAAGAACGGCACGCCTGCTTCTCCGGCTGTCGCTCTGGAGATATAGGTCTTACCTGTTCCCGGAGGGCCTACGAGCAGAATGCCCTTAGGGATCCTTGCACCCAGATTGTTGTATTTGGCAGGATGCTTCAGGAAGTCAACTATTTCTTCAAGTTCTTCCTTTTCCTCCTCAAGTCCTGCAACGTCCTTGAATGTTATCTTCTTGAGATCGCTGTCTTTCTGAAGCTTGGCGCGGCTCTTTCCGAACGACATCGCCTTCCCTCCGCCTCCGCTCTGGTTCATGATCAGTATGAAAAATACGACCATGATACCGATCATTATAAGCGTCGGCAGCAGGCTGAGCCAGATAGACTCCTTCTTTGGCTCATCGCTCTCAAGCTTGAGGTTGCCCGAATCCACCTGCGGCATTATATATGAATCGTATATATAGCTCAGATCGACTGCGCTGTTTACATAAGCGTATACTTTGTCTCCTGATTTGAGTTTTGCAGTGAGCTTCGTCTCCGTCACGTTGATGTTCTCGACTTCATCTTCCTTAAGGTACTTGATCATCGTGGAAGTCTTTACTTCTTCCTGTTCCTCCTGGGTCCCACTGTTGTAAAACCAGACCATTGCCAGTACGAGCCCGAATATGACTGCATAGATTCCAATGTTTTTAGCCCTTTTCAATTTATATCCTCCCGGTAATGTTTTGTCAGCTGATTTTTTGTTATTATATACAAATTTATCGTTTTATTTTATCATGTAAACCAAGTATCAGCAATAGAAGCCGCTGCTTTTTTCAGATAATTTCACATAAAATTCAATCTCTGAAAAACATAACCTTCCCTTTTGCAACTTTCAGTCTGTAGCAGTGCGGGAATTCCACTGTTTTAGGCCCCTGTTTCTTCGAAATTATCGCGTCTGCAGACTTTATACGTTCTTCTGATATGTCTTTTTCGAGGCCTATCTGCGCGAACGCTTTCATGATCAGCCGGTGTCTTATGGCCGGATGGGCTGCTGCGAGTTTTTCTCTGTCCATCACGATCATGCCCGCAGGCTGCCGGCTTTCCGCAGAAACCCTGTAAACGCCCTGCTGCAGACTTTCCATAAAATCCTGAACATCGTCTGCCGCCACGCTTTCCGCGAGCTCCCTGTATGCGCACTCTGCCTGCTGCCACAGATATTCCTTGTCCTCAGATGCTATGCGGCCCAGGCGCACCAGACTTGCCTTTATGTTTTCATTATATTCACTTTCGAGCAGAGGTATAAGCTCGAGTCTGATCTTGTTCCTGGCGTAGATCGCTTCGCTGTTGGTGTGGTCGATCACCGGATCGAGCCCGTTGCTCTCGCAGTATTCCTCGATTTCCGAACGGTCGACGTCCAGGATCGGTCTGATCACTGAAAACCCGCGTTCTTTCCGCTCGTATGCGATTCCTGCCAGTCCATCGGTGCCGGTTCCTCTCAGCAGCCGGAAAAGTATGGTCTCCGCCTGATCGCCGGCATTGTGCGCGACTGCGATCTTTACACTGCTGCGAGCCGTCTCTTCGTCAAGACCTCCGGCCTGAAGCTCTGCTGCGGTTTTTTCCGCGATCTCATGGAAAGCGTCGTACCTCGCGAGCCTGCCGGCTTCCTCGCTCGTCATGGAAAGCTCGCGCGCCAGCTCATTGCAGTCAACTGTAAAGACGCTGCACTCCACGCCCATGCTCTCACAGAGCTGCTCTGCGTACTGCTGATCGCGCTCCGCGGCTCCGGGTCTCATTTTGTGGTTTATGTGCACCGGATGCACCGTTATACCGAGCTGCCCGCTCAGCATCATCAGCACATGAAAAAGGCATACCGAATCAGGACCGCCCGACAGTCCCAGTACGATATGCTGCTTTTGCTTTATCAAATCATGTTCGTTTATGGTTTTTCTGACTTTCTCGATCAACATCTTTATCTGTCGCAAAACTCCTTGTTACTATTATCACCTGCGTTTGCATATATTCATTATCATTGTACCACAAACAGCGGCTTATAGCCACCGGGAAATAAGCAGCCGTGCGGGCACACCGCAAAACCCCTGGCGTCAGCTGATATGTGCGGCGAGCACGGTCAGGTCATCGCGCTCCCGGCCTATATAGCTGTCTGCTGCCTGATCGATCAGCAGCATGCTCATCATTTCAGGGTCGGCCGAGCGCACTTTCGACACGGTGCTTTTGAGGGTGTCGATAAAAGTACCGTGACCCGTGCTCCCGGTCATGCCGCCATCGCTGACCCCGTCCGACATCATTATGATCCAGTCGTCTTTCTTCAGTTCGGCTTCCATGTATCGTATCTTCAGCCCGTTGACTATCCCGAGCGGCACCGCGGAAAGCTTCACTTCCTCGACCTTTTCGCGGTGCCGTATCAGCGTAGACGCTGCTCCTATCTTGTAAAACTTCACTTTTCCGCTTATCCGGTCTATTATGGCAAGATCCACGGTTGCGTACGATTCCTCGTCGTCTTTCATCAGCATCACGGTATTTATCATCTTGAGCGCAAGATCCGGCGTAACTCCCGCCTTGAGCAGCGAGATCAGGGTCTTCGTCACCAGCAGGCTCTCCGCAGCCGCCTTTTTGCCTTTTCCCATGCCGTCGCTGACGACCATGACAGTGCGTCCGCCGCCTATATCCTGCCAGCCGCAGCAGTCACCGTTTATCGTTCCTGAGGCAGCGTACTGCGACGCCGAAATATCCACTTTCAGCTTTTCACGTCGTGTTTTCAGCCGGACGCTGACATTACTGTGCCCGCCGGCCGAAGCCGGACGGCGGCTTATCCTGTATCTCACGTCATCCATTATCTGTTTCGTCATGTGAAACTGGCTAGCCAGCGCAGATCGGCTGTCCACATAGGTCGAGTAAAGCTCAGCAAGCTCCTGCATGTCATCTGATTTGCTTTGCAAAAGTGCAGCTGTCCTGGCTGCCGAAGCCTCCCCGATGTCTGCACTTTTCCTCTCTATAATCGCGATCAGCCTCTTTACAGCAGGCCTGAACTTCCAGCTGACGACTGCGAAAAGCGCTGCCGCTACGAAAAGGCAGTAGCCGTCGGCTCCCAGCACTGTGCCGCTTTCCATGATCCCCATAGCCCAGCACACTGCTATGAATGCCGCTGTGCGAATCAAAATGCCAAAACGTTTTGCAAAGACTGCTGCTGCAGCTCCGATCACAGCGGTCGCCAGCAGGCCCCACTGGCTCTGCCCCATGAGCGCAGCCCAGACGCCGCCTGTCGCGATCACGAGAAACGGAGCGCCTGCGCCGGTGCTGTCGAGAGCGGCCATCGCCATGAAA
>CAVEWO010000179.1:0-4294 GCA_963619345.1 Bacteroidaceae bacterium | reverse complement strand
AGACGAGACTCACAGGTGTGATGCATGCCGGAATACTGCTGCTTTCCATGTTCGTATTAGCACCGGTCATGTCAGTGATACCGCTTTCAGCACTGGCCGGGGTCCTGATCGTGACCGCATGGAGAATGAACGACTGGGTAAATATAAAGTTCATTTTCAGCCACAGGTTTAAATCAGGAATGATCAAGTTCATCGTTACGATGGCGGCTACAGTAGTGCTCGACCTCACGCAAGCGATCGTGATAGGTGTTGCGGTCTCAGTGATACTGATCCTGATAAAGCTTACGGATATAGAAATCAACATCAGCGAGATAGATTCGGAGAGACTTGAGGAGGCAGGCATCCATCTGCCAAGGATATCAGGCAAAGTCAGAGTCGCATACCTTACAGGTGCGATATTCTTTGCGGTAGTCGACAAGCTCACGAAAAAGCTGCAGGAGCAGGAAGGTGTGACAGAAGGTCTTATCCTGTCGATGAGAGGAGTTCCGGTTATCGACCTTTCAGGCATCCAGGGAATGATCGATCTTGTAAAAGAACTGGAAGGGCACGGCACCGAGGTGTATCTGACGAGCGTGCAGCCTAAAGTGCTCGAAGAAATGAGAAAAGGAGGCCTGATCGATCTGATCGGCGAGGAATACATTTTCGACAGTGCTGAAGAAGCGATCATCGTGGCGCAGAAAGAGCATATGTAGGCAAGAATCCTGAAAAAATGTAAAATAAGCAGAATAAAAATCCTGAAAACGTGCAGTCAGGAGAAAACGCTTATGAAAAGAAAGATTTACAATAAGCGCATCCCTTTGAAAAGTGCGCCAAACAGAGCATGATAGTAGATCAAAAACGGTTGACATAAATGCATCAGATGATAAAATAAAAGTGATGCAGGAAGCATCGTAAGTGCTCAGAAGAGCGCGATCATATATCATAGAGAAATGAAAATACTACATGCCCGCATCTGAGAAGTGCAGGCATATTTCAGACCGCAGTAATACTTTTATCAGTATGATGCATGCGGGATCAATAATGCAGTATAAAGTATAATATACAGGAATATTCGTCCAGGAAGGCAGTCAGCTGTGAGAAACAGCTTCACTACCGGCCTGGATTTTTTTCGCAGCAATTTACGGCGAGAAAACTTAAAAGAATAAAAAAATCAAAAGGAGCTAATATATGAAGAAAAAGGCACTGAAAAAAGCAGCGTGTATACTGGCTGCAGCAGTGGTGACTGCAGGCGCACTCGGGATATTTGCAGGATGCGGCAGCTCTTCCGTGTCCTCGGAAAAAGGCATTTCAGTATATATCGGAGGAACGATATTCGACAGCAGCCTCGATCCTGTAAAAGGTGCGATGGCATACGGGTACCCGTTCATAAGCAACGCGCTGACAAAGGTTACGCCCGAATCGGCATACACCGGGGATCTGGCGACAGACTGGGGAGTGAGCGATGACGCGCTCACATACACCTTCAAGCTCCGGGAAGGCGTGACTTTTCACGATGGATCGGATTTCACCGCGGAAGACGTAGTATTCACATACAATGAAGTCAAGGAAAACCAGGGCAGCAATGAGAAAGTCGATCTCAGCAGGATGATGTCGGCGGAGGCGGCGGATGACTACACGGTGGTGTTCACGCTGAGCGAGCCGTATTCGTCGTTTCTTGATCAGACGGCATGTCTCGGCATAGTGCCGTCTGACAGCTACGACAGCACGGCTTTCGATACACAGCCTGTAGGCACTGGCCCGTGGAAAGTAGTGCAGTACGACACTGCGCAGAAGATAATAGTTGATGCGAACGCTGACTACTACGGCGGGGCGCCGGAGATCCCGAGGGTGACGATACTAAACATGGAGGAAGACACGGCGATCGCAAATGCGAAATCCGGTAAGCTCGACCTGGTCATGGTCGATCCGAACTACGCGGACGAAAAGGCCGACGGCATGCACATAGAAAATCTGGAAACGATGGATGTGAGACAGATAAGCCTGCCGGTCACAGCGGAGACTGAATATACGACGGAAGACGGACAGAAGATAAAGGCGGGCAATGACGTCACAGCGGACAAAGCCGTAAGAGAGGCGCTTTCCATAGGCATTGACCGCCAAAAGATAATAGACAATGCGCTGAACGGCATCGGAAAACCTGCAGAAGGCTTTACGTCAAACCTCGAATGGGGAAATCCTCCGTCATACGAAGACGGACAGAAGGAAAGAGCTGCAGAGCTGCTCGAGGCTGCAGGATGGAGCCGAGGCGAAGACGGGATATACGCGAAAGACGGGAAAAAGTGCAGCTTTACATTATACGCACCGAGCGGAGACACAGCGAGATACCAGCTGGCGACAGCCGTAGCCGAAGAAGCGGAGACGCTGGGCATAAAAATCGACGTGGACCAGCAGACATGGGACGAGCTTTCGGTCTCAGCGGCATCGAATGCGGTCGTATGGGGATGGGGCCAGTACGATCCTGTGATCCTCAAGAACCTGTTTTACTCAGCGTCGTTTGCGGGCAGCGGCACATCTAATACGGTCAGGTATTCGGACACGCAGGCAGACAGCCTGATCGAAACAGCGCTGGATGCGAACAGCAGGGAAGCCGCAGTCGCAGCCTGGAAAGAGCTGCAGACAGCAACTGCAGACGAATATGCATACCTTTACATCGTAAATATAGAGCACAGTTATTTCGTGAGCGACGATCTCGACATCTCGGCCGAGACACAGATCCCGCATCCGCACGGGCACGGCATGCCGGTGATCTGTAATATGAATGACTGGAAGATCAGGAAATAAATTATCATATCGCTGCAATATCATCGCTCCTGTTCTGCATTTTGACTGCAGAGCATGCAGGACATGCAAAGCATGCAGGGAATGAGCCTGCAGCATTTTGCAAAAATGTGCGTTAAAGATCATAGATACGACTAATTACGCAGCAAGACTGTTAGAAGTTATTAATGAAAGGGAAGAAAATGAACCGGATAAAATATATCTGTTCGACAACAGCCAGGATGCTGACGCTTGTGATAGCTGTCAGTATCCTGGCATTCATACTTATATCGCTTTCGCCTGTAGACCCGCTCAAGGCGTATATAGGCGCGGAATCGACGCTGTCGGAAGAGGCGAAGCAGGAAGTCGCCGAATACTGGGGGCTCAGCGATCCTCCTGCTGAGAGATTTCTGACATGGGCGGATCATGCGCTGCACGGCGACCTCGGGACGTCGATAACTTACAATATGCCGGTTTCGAAGGTGATCGCGGACAGATTCAAATATTCTCTGGGGCTCATTCTGATGGCATGGCTGATGTCAGGCATCATCGGGTTTGCAGCAGGCGTGCTGGCGGCAGTGAAAAAGGGCAGTGTATTCGACCGGTGCGTCAAGGCTTTCTGCCTGATACTGCAGTCTGCACCGGTGTTCTGGTTTGGTCTGCTGATGCTCACGGTGTTTGCGATAATGCTGGGCTGGTTCCCGATAGGGCAGGCGGCACCGGTCGACAAGCTGGCTGCCGACGTGACGATATGGGACAGACTCTATCATATGATACTGCCGGCCGTGACCCTGAGCATCCTGGGAACCAGCAAGATAACGCTTTACACGAGACAGAAACTTATAGAAATCATGCACAGTGACTATATACTCTTTGCAAAGGCGCGGGGCGAGTCGATGAAGCAGCTGATAATGAGGCATGCGCTGAGGAATATCGCGATGCCTGCGATAACGGTGCAGTTCGCATCGTTCAGCGAGCTTTTCGGCGGCATCGCTCTTGCGGAGACGGTGTTTTCGTATCCGGGGATCGGCAGTGCAGTGACGGCGGCAGCGCTCAACGCAGATGCGCCGCTTCTGATAGCGCTCGCGGTGTTCAGCGCGATCTTCGTGTTCGCAGGGAATTTTATCGCAAATGTGCTTTACGGGATAGTCGATCCGAGGCTGAAGGAGGGAGGCTACCGTGCATAATATGCAGAATGATATGCAGATGGCGGCGGGCCCGAGGCTCCGGCAGCCGAAACTCAATACAAGAAAAAAAATGATCATATATATATCGCTGGCGGCGGCATACCTGCTGGCAGTGCTGCTCGCGGGACTGGTGATGGATCCGGGACTTTACAGCGTGCACTACGAGAACAAATTCCTGACGCCTTCTCTGGCGCATCCGTTCGGTACGGATTTCATGGGACGCGACATGTTCTGGAGGAGCATAAAGGGGCTTTCGAACAGCATACTGATAGGGCTGGCGGCGTCGGCAGTCAGTTCGGTGATCGCACTCGTGTTCGGCGTTCTGGCGGCAGTGGCTGGCGGCGCAGTCG
>CAVEWO010000178.1:0-4302 GCA_963619345.1 Bacteroidaceae bacterium | reverse complement strand
GATTTTTCAACGTTTGTCGAACTTTTTGCAAATCGATTTGATGAGCCTGCAGCCGATGACTACTCCCATTCTATGCCGTCATCAGCACTTGCCATGCCGCTTTCGGCTTCCTCCGCAAATTCCTCTGCAGCTGCTGCATTTTCATCCGTCTCCATAACCGGAACTATGTCTTCCATATCTTCGTCTTCATCTTCCTGAAGCTCCATCTCACGCTGCATAGCCTTGTATGCATCGATGAGCGCAGTATTTACACCGTAATCCAGATCGATAGATCTGTACTTCTTCATGCCTGTTCCTGCAGGTATCAGCTTACCGATGATAACGTTCTCCTTGAGACCCTGCAGCTTATCATTTTTGCCCTTGATAGCAGCGTCCGTGAGAACTCTCGTAGTTTCCTGGAACGATGCCGCCGACAGGAAAGAGTTCGTTGCCAGCGAAGCTTTTGTGATACCGAGAAGCAGTCTTTCTGCCTCAGCCGGTCTGCCGCCGTTTGCGATCGCAGCTTCGTTCGCCTCATCGATCTCGATCTTGCTGTACTGTCCTCCCGGAAGAAGTCCCGTATCTCCTGCATCATTTACCTTGAGCTTCGAAAGCATCTGTCCGACGATGACTTCGATATGCTTGTCATTGATATCTACACCCTGCTGTTTGTATACACGCTGTACTTCCTTGAGAAGATACTGATATACGCCTTCAACGCCGTTTAGTCTCAGGATATCCTTAGGGTCAAGAGGCCCCTTGGTGATGTTATCGCCGGCAAGGATATATTCCCCTTCTGTAACGCATATCCTTGCGCCGTAAGGAATCTCATATATCCTTTCTTCCTCGCCTCGCACTTTGACCTGTGTTTTGTTATCCATCGTAGGATCTATCGAAACTACAGTTCCGTCAGCCTCGCATATCACAGCAAGGCCCTTAGGTTTTCTTGCCTCGAACAGCTCCTCTACTCTAGGCAAACCGTGAGTGATATCCGATCCGGCAACTCCGCCTGTATGGAATGTTCTCATTGTCAGCTGCGTGCCAGGTTCACCTATCGACTGAGCCGCAGTTATACCTACAGCTTCACCAATATTAACACCTTCGCCTGTAGCAAGGTTTCGTCCGTAGCACTTAGCACATACACCCGTCCTGCTGTGGCAAGTCATTACCGACCTTATCGCAACAGATTCTATACCTGCGGCTTCGATCGCCTCAGCAGCATCCTCACTGATCTCACAGTCCTGCTCTACCAGAAGCTTACCTGTTTCCGGATGGTAAATATCAAGCAGTGCTGTTCTTCCGATTATACGATCCTTCAGCTTCTCTATTACTTCCTTGCCGTCAGTGAATGCTTTTACTTCTATACCCTCATCTGTTCCGCAGTCATCTTCTCTTACTATAACGTTATGCGAAACGTCTACCAGTCTTCTCGTCAGGTAACCGGAGTCGGCTGTTCGAAGAGCTGTATCGGCCAGACCTTTTCTCGCTCCGTTCGTCGAGATGAAGTATTCCAGTACGGAAAGGCCTTCTCTGAAGTTTGCCTTAATAGGAATTTCGATGGTCTTACCTGTAGCGTTGGCCATCAGACCACGCATTCCTCCGATCTGTCTTATCTGGTTCTTACTACCTCTCGCGCCGGAATGTGCCATGATAAACAGATTATTGAGCGAATCCAGCGAATCCATCAGCGCATCTGCCACATCATCAGTAGTCTTGTTCCAGATTTCTATTACTTTTTCATATCTTTCTTTATTGGATACGAGACCTCTTCTGTAAGCCATCTCGTATTTATCTACCAGTTTTTCAGAAGCGTCTATGATCTCTTTTTTCTTTTCAGGGATCTCCATGTCTGAAATACTGATCGTAATCGCCGCTATAGTCGAATAATGGAAACCCATATCCTTTATATAGTCGAGCATTATCGCAGTCTCTGTATTACCGTGTATCCTGTAGCATCTGTCTATGATCTGTCCAAGCTTTTTCTTATCGCACAAGAAATCGATCTCGAGTGAATACGGATCAGCTTCTCTGTCTTCTACATAACCGAGATCTTGAGGTATCTTCTGATTAAATATGAATCTTCCGACTGTTGATTCCACCAGTTTTCCTCTAGTATCATTTTCGCCGGCATACATCCTTACCTTTACTCTTGCATGAAGTCCGACCATACCTGTCTGGTATGCCATCAGCATCTCTGCAATATCTGTAAAGACCTTGCCGTCGCCTTTCTCAGCATCCGAAGTTCTCTTTCCTTCTTCCTGTCCTGGATGTGTCAGGTAGTAGCTTCCCAGGATCATATCCTGTGTAGGCGTCGTGATCGGAGATCCGTCTTTAGGTGCCAGGATATTATTTACGGAAAGCATCAGGAACCTTGCTTCAGCCTGCGCTTCTACAGAAAGCGGAACGTGTACAGCCATCTGGTCTCCATCGAAGTCGGCATTGAACGCCGTACAAGCCAACGGATGCAGCTTTATAGCCTTGCCTTCTACCAGAACAGGTTCAAATGCCTGTATACCGAGTCTGTGCAGGGTCGGGGCACGGTTGAGCATTACAGGATGTTCCTTGATGACTCCTTCGAGCACGTCCCATACCTCAGGCCTTACTTTCTCGACCATTCTCTTAGCACTTTTGATATTATGGGCATTGCCGTTTTCCACAAGCTTCTTCATGATGAACGGCTTGAACAGTTCGAGTGCCATCTTCTTAGGCAGACCGCACTGATAAAATTTCAACTCAGGTCCTACTACGATTACCGAACGTCCTGAGTAGTCTACACGCTTTCCGAGAAGGTTCTGTCTGAATCTTCCCTGTTTTCCCTTGAGCATATCCGACAGCGACTTGAGCGGTCTCGATCCCGGACCTGTCACAGGTCTTCCTCTTCTGCCGTTGTCTATGAGCGCATCAACAGCTTCCTGGAGCATTCTCTTCTCATTTCTTACGATGATGTCCGGAGCCCCCAGTTCAAGAAGTCTGTTGAGTCTGTTGTTTCTGTTTATAACACGCCGGTAAAGGTCGTTTAAGTCTGAAGTCGCAAATCTTCCACCGTCGAGCTGTACCATAGGTCTAAGATCAGGCGGGATAACAGGTATGACTTCAAGTATCATCCACTCCGGTCTGTTGCCTGACATTCTGAGCGACTCGATGACTTCAAGTCTTCTCACGATCCTTACTTTCTTCTGACCTGTTGCATTCACAAGGTTTCTGCGAAGCTCCGCCGACAGTTCATCGAGATCGATCTTCGCAAGCAGCTCTCTTACTGCCTCTGCACCCATTCCCGCCTTGAATTTATTGTCAGGATTGTCCTTTGCTTCTCTGTACTGGTTCTCTGTTAAAACTTCTTTGTATGCAAAGTCCGTGTTTCCCGGGTCAGTTACAATAAAGTTCGCAAAATACAGTATTTTCTCCAGTGTTCTAGGTGAAATGTCAAGGACAAGCCCCATTCTCGACGGAATTCCCTTAAAGTACCATATATGAGAAACAGGGGAGGCCAGTTTGATGTGACCCATTCTCTCTCTTCTGACTTTCGCCTTTGTTACTTCAACACCGCACTTGTCGCATACGATGCCTTTATATCTTATTCTCTTATATTTTCCACAGTGGCACTCCCAGTCCTTTGTCGGTCCAAATATCCTCTCGCAGAAAAGACCGTCCTTCTCCGGTTTGAGGGTCCTGTAGTTTATAGTTTCGGGTTTTGTAACCTCTCCGTAGGACCAGTTCAATATTTTCTCTGTAGATGCCAACCCGATCTGCAGAGACTCGAAATTATTCAACTCATAATTATTGTTATCACTCATCGGTCACGTCCCCTTTCCTATGCTTCTTCCGACGGTTCTGTTTCTGCCTCTTCGTCATCGGCATCTTCATAATCGTCATCATCTTCTTCAACGATCATGATTTCCTCATCGTCGTATTCTTCGTCGTCTTCCGGTTCTTCTCCTTCTATATCGACACCGACCATGTTCTCTATATCAGGGATATCTTCCATTTCGCTCGTTTCCTTGATCTCGATCTCTTCGTTATCTTCTGTGAGAACTTTTACATCGAGACAGAGGCTCTGCATTTCCTTGATGAGTACCTTGAACGACTCAGGAATGCCGGGCTCTGGGATATTCTCGCCTTTTACGATAGCTTCGTAAGTCTTTACACGGCCTACTATATCGTCGGATTTCACAGTCAGTATTTCCTGAAGAGTATAAGCTGCCCCGTATGCTTCCAGAGCCCATACTTCCATCTCTCCGAAACGCTGTCCGCCGAACTGCGCTTTTCCACCCAGAGGCTGCTGCGTTACCAGTGAGTACGGACCCGTACTTCTCGCATGGATCT
>CAVEWO010000177.1:0-4308 GCA_963619345.1 Bacteroidaceae bacterium | reverse complement strand
GGACATATATCGGTGCTATACCGGGAAGGATCATCGGATCGATAAAGGACTGCGGTACGAAGAATCCTGTCTTCCTGCTTGACGAAGTCGACAAGATCGGTGCGGACTACAAAGGGGATCCGGCTTCTGCACTGCTGGAAGTACTCGATCCTGAACAGAACAAGGACTTTACGGATCACTACCTCGAAGTACCGTTTGACCTTTCAAAAGTGATGTTCATAACGACTGCGAATACCACGAGCACTATACCGAGACCGCTTCTCGACAGGATGGAAGTCCTTGAAGTCAGCGGATATACGGAGGAGGACAAGCTCCAGATCGCGGAGCAATATCTCGTGCCTAAACAGGTAAAGGAAAACGGCCTGACGAAGGGCAACATCTCGTTTACAGAGACAGGGCTCAGGACGCTGATCAATTATTACACAAGAGAATCCGGAGTGAGAAATCTCGAGAGAGAGATCGGCAACATCTGCAGAAAAATCGCAAAGAATGTCGTATGCGGTGATACGAAGAAAGCCAGCATCACAGGCAAGAAAGTGCAGGAACTGCTGGGCAAGAAGAGATTCAGATTCGATATAATAAAGGGCGAGACTGAGGTCGGGGTGACAACGGGGCTCGCATGGACGGTAGTCGGAGGCGACACGCTGTTCATCGAGACCACCGCTGTTCCGGGAAACGGCAAGCTCGTGCTCACGGGACAGATGGGCGATGTGATGCAGGAATCAGCGAAAGCAGGTCTTAGCTACATCAGATCGGTGAGCAAGAAGCTGAAGATAGACGAAGACTTTTACAAAAAGTATGATCTGCATGTCCATATACCTGAGGGCGCGATACCTAAAGATGGTCCGTCGGCAGGTGTGACGATGTGCACTGCGATAATTTCAACGCTCACCGGAATACCGGTGAGAAAGGATATCGCGATGACAGGAGAGATCACTCTAAGAGGAAAGGTACTGCCCGTCGGAGGTATCAGAGAGAAAGTCATGGCTGCGCACAGGGCCGGCATCAGAAAGGTGCTGCTCCCTGCGGAAAACGATGTCGATATACCGGACATTCCGGAAGTGGTGAGAAATGATATGGAATTCGTGCTCCTTCGAAACGTCGATGATGCACTGAAAGAAGTTCTCGTAAAGGATAAGAAAAATGAAGATAAATAAATCTGATCTCGAGACTGTTGCGGTAAAGCCGTCCCAGTATCCGGCGCCGGATCTTAAGGAGATCGCATTCGCGGGACGCTCCAATGTGGGAAAATCTTCCCTGCTCAACCTGCTTACCGGCAGGAGAAAACTGGCCAGAGTGAGCGGCAGTCCCGGGAAGACCAGAACGATAAACTTTTATATAATAAATGATGCGTTTCGCATAGTAGACCTTCCGGGTTACGGATATGCCAAAGTGTCGAAGTCGGTATCGGCAGGCTGGGGCGAAATGATGGAACGGTATCTGCAGAACAGAGAGAATCTCGTAAAGGTCGTGCAGCTCGTGGACATCAGACACGCTCCGTCGAAGCAGGATGTTGAGATGTATGAATATCTCAGACATTACGGGCTTGACGGACTGATTGTGGCGACGAAGGCTGATAAGATCTCAAGAAATCAGATGGCAAAACAGATGAAGCTGATAAAGCAGACGCTGAGGCTGTCACCGGAAGACGTGGTAATACCGGTATCAGCACTGAAAAAGACAGGGTATCAGGAGCTTCTTGATGAAATGGAAAAAATACTGGAGGCGCAGGAGTAATGCAGTTTTTTGGACTCAGAGTTCTTATAAAGAGGATAAAAGCCATCAGGTTCATGATGGCTGACAAGTCTGTGCCCAAAAGAAAAAAAGCTCTTGTCATAGCCGGTATAATCTACCTTTTCCTGCCGATAGATCTCATCCCGCCGATACTTTTTCCGATCGCATGGATGGACGATCTGGCACTGTGGCTGTTCATACTGTGGTATCTCAGAGATGAGCTGGACAAATACTGGAACGGCGGGAAAACATATGACTATTCGAAAAAGTATCGAGACAAAACATTTGTAGATGATGTGGAATACGAAGTAAAAGAAAAAGAAGGAGAGGATTCTAATGGCAAATGATACGATAGGAACTGTAATGATAACGCAGGAGCAGATCAACGAGAGAGCTGCGCAGATCGGCCGAGAGATCGAAAAGGATTTCGAGGGTGAGCCGATCGTGCTCGTCGGTATACTGCGAGGTGCGGTGATGTGGATGGTCGACATAATGAAAAACGTCAACCTCGATATGGTGATAGACTTCATGGCTGTCAGCAGTTACGGATCATCGACAAAGTCATCAGGCGTTGTCAGGATCAACAAGGACCTGGATACGGACGTTGCCGGAAAGAATGTGATAATCGTTGAAGATATCGTGGACTCGGGAACTACGCTCAGCTATCTGAGAGGGTATTTCGAGAACAGAGAGGCAAAAGCTGTAAAGATCTGTACTCTGCTCGACAAGCCTTCGGGAAGAAAAGTTGATATTGACGTAGATTACATAGGTTTTACTGTGGATGACAGGTTTATCGTCGGTTACGGGCTTGACTACGATCAGAGATACAGGAATCTTCCGTATATAACGTATCTTGAAGAATAGCAGAAGACCAGCAATGGATGGATAATAAGCAAATGAAATGATCATTGCGCCGCTGCATCAGTGAATAACGGATTCAGATGCGGCGGCGTTTGTGCGTATGATTCAGTTTTCCATCTGCTTAGCCAGAAGGCCGGCACCGAGCTCAGCAGTCTTTATCTCCAGTTCGCTGAGAACTCTGCCTTCGGGCGGCAGCACTGTTACAGATCCGATAGGGTCGCCGTTCGAAAGTATCGGGATCACGACTTTTTCAGGCTTCTTGTACTTGCTTTTTTTCTGTATGATATCATCGAGGTCTTCACCGATGGCTCTGTTGACGTAATCCTTCTGCTTCAGCCCCGAGACTGCAACGAACCGGTCCGTGTCAGATACGAGTACCGGAAGGCCGAGTACGGCTGCGGCTGATTCCGCAAATCCTTCGGCGATATGGCCGAGCTCGCTAACAGGCGAGTATTTTTTCAATATCACTTCTCCTGCAGTCCCGGTATAGATCTCAAGAGGATCACCTTCACGTATTCTGAGGATCTTTCTTATTTCCTTCGGGACTACGACGCGTCCCAGGTCATCTATTCGTCTTACTATTCCAGTGGCTTTCATTTGATTTCCTCCAGTAGGTTTTGTATACGAATATTGTCTGTAAAAGCTGGTTAAATATACATATGAAAGTCTTTGACTTTTGGCATCGCATGCAGTAACATTCTAATAGTATGTTCTTTTAAAGAAACGTATTTAATACTAAAATAACAGCAGGAGAGATCGATCAATAATATGAATAAAGCAGATAACAGCAGATTAAAAGGATTGTGGAAGATCATATTCGGACGTACGACGATATTGATAGTGCTGCTTCTCATACAGGCATTGGTGTTGTGCGTCGGATTCGTGATACTTGGAAGACGCATCATCATCATGAACTATGCTGCGGGATTTCTGGCGGCTTTCATACTTATGTATATCATAAACAACCGGCAGAGCAGCAGCTTCAAGATGATGTGGGTGATCTTCATACTTGCTGCACCGGTCATCGGCGTAACGTTCTACATTTTTACGAGGCTTCAGCCCGGAACGAGATTCATCGCCAGACGAGTCATGGAACAGATAGACGAACAGGAGCCGTTCCTGCAGGTGGATGATGCTGTGACCAGTGAACTGTACGAGTCGTCGAAGATTGAGTCCGGACTGTTCAGGTATATAAAGGAAAAGGGGCATTACCCCGTATACGGCGATGCTGCCGTGAAATATTTCCCGCTCGGTGAGGACAAGTTCAAAGAGCTCGTGTATCAGCTCGAACAGGCGAAGGATTTTATCTTCATGGAGTATTTCATCGTTGCTCACGGTCATATGTGGGATACAGTGCTCGAGATACTCAAAAGAAAAGTTCAGGCAGGTGTGGAGGTAAGATTCATGTACGACGGCACATGTACTCTGGCACTGCTTCCCAAAAACTATGACAAATACCTCGAGCGCTGCGGGATAAAGTGCAGGATATTTTCACCGATGATGCCATTTCTGTCGACACACCAGAACAACAGGGATCACAGGAAGGTGGTTGTGATAGATGGACATACCGCGTTCACCGGAGGAATAAATCTTGCCGACGAGTATATAAATGAAAAGGAAAGGTTCGGACACTGGAAGGACACTGCCATAATGGTAAAAGGCAGAGCTGTGGACAGCTTTACCCTGATGTTCCTGCAGATGTGGAACATCTGG
>CAVEWO010000176.1:0-4314 GCA_963619345.1 Bacteroidaceae bacterium | reverse complement strand
GGACGTGCTGTCAGAAGCAGAAATCGAAGGTCTGATAAAAGACCTTTCGGCGTGCGTAAATCCGTTTTCATGCCCTCACGGAAGACCTACATTCATAAGGATGACGCGGTACGAGATAGAAAAATTATTCAAACGAGTATAAAGGAATGACTTACATGAACAAGATCATCGCACTGGCAGGTCCGACTGCCGTGGGAAAGACAAAATTCGCGATAAAGCTCGCAGACGAGTTCGACGGTGAGATAGTATCCTGCGACTCGATGCAGCTTTACAAATACATGGATATCGGCAGCGCAAAGCCTACGCCGGAAGAGATGAAGCAGGCAAGGCATCACCTCGTGGACATGATAGATCCGCGCGAGGAATTTTCGGCAGCCGAGTATCAGAAACTGGCAAAGCAGGCGATAGCTGATATATTTTCAAGAGGAAAGCTGCCGGTGATCTCGGGAGGCACGGGGCTTTACCTGAATTCGCTCCTGTACGACATGGACTTTTCGGCGGCACCGCAGGATCAGGCGTACAGGCAGGAGCTTGCGGGGATAGCTGAAAAACAGGGTGATGATGTACTGCACAGCATGCTCGCAGAGCAGGATCCGCAGGCCGCGGCAGCGATACATCCGAACAACCGCAAGAAGGTGATACGCGCGCTGGAAAGACTGCACGAGGGCGAAGGAAGAGTGCGGCCTTTCCGCGGCATAAAAAACGAAACAAAAGACTACGACGTGCTCCTGATCGGTCTGACAAGGAATCGTGCGGAACTTTACGACAGGATAAACAGACGCGTTGATATCCTTGTGGATCAGGGACTTTTCGACGAGGTCGCAAAGCTCAGAGACATGGGACTGACAGCTGAAAACATCTCTATGAAGGGCATCGGATACAAGGAGATACTGGACTGTTTTTCAGGAAAATACACGCGTGACGAAGCGATCGATACTATCAAAAAAAACACTCGGCATTACGCTAAAAAACAGTTAACGTGGTTTAGAAGATATGATAAAATGAACTGGTACAATATTTCAGAATTTGATAATGATGATACAGCAGCAGGGGTGATAGCAGCGTGGGTACGGAAAAATTTATAAGGCTCCACAACAAGAGCGACAGACCTGACAATATAGTGATGAAAGAACATATGCTCGCGTTGAAGTGCGAAGATATGCAGAAGCAGCTGCCTTCATTTCTCAGAGGATTTTTCATATATCTGAAGGGAAATGTGCTGCCGATGACGAGGCTGTCATACCTGAATGATATAAAGTTTTTCTGTCAATATTTAATAGATGAGACAGAGCTTACAGCGGCGAAAAAAACGGCTGACATAAAACTGGAAGAATTCAATAAAATAAAAGCAGTGGATATAAACATTTTTATAGACTACTGCCGCAGATACACTGTGGAAAAAGACAATGAGACAGTTGTGTATGAAAACAGCAGCAAGACTCTCGCCAGAAAGAAATCCTCGCTCTCAGTAATGTTCAGGCAGCTTTACAGAGATGAGATGATCGAAAAGAACATCACCGACGGCTTCGATCCCATCAGAGTCCCGAAGGCCGGCGAACGCGAAATCAAGGCACTTCAGGACAACGAAGTGATGCTGATGCTCGATGCGGTCTCCACCGGAGAGCATCTTACGGCGAAGGAGCGGCAGTACTGGGAGAAGACCAAGAAAAGAGACAAGGCGATACTGATCCTTTTCATAACTTACGGTCTGAGGCTGTTCGAACTGCAGCAGCTCAACGTATCGTCGTTCAACTTCCAGAGAGGTGAATTCAAAATCTACAGAAAGCGCGACAAGGAAGCTGTGATGCCGCTCAATCACTCGGTCACAGAGGTCGTGAAAGATTACATCGAAAACGAGCGTGCACACGACGATATAATATCCGACGAGCATAAAGACGCACTTTTTCTTTCTCTTCAGGGCAGACGCATGACAGAAAGACAGATCCGCGAGCTCGTGAAGAAGTACACGTCGATCGGTCTGGAGACTTCAAGAAAGGCCGGATACAGCCCGCACAAGCTGAGGGCAACGGCAGCGACGAGCCTGATCGCAAGAGGCAATTCGATTTTCGATGTGCAGGCGCTGCTCGACCACGAGCAGGTAACTACGACGCAGCTTTATGCGAACCATAAAATAAACGTAAAAAGAGATCTCGTCAATGATATGGAATGGGAATCAGAGAGAAAAGAAAGGAAATGACAATATGAAGCGATTGGCTATTTTATCGGTTACTATTATTTTTGCAGCGAGTTCGATTGCAGCTGCATCCTTTTCTTTCGCCGAAACGGATACTGATACTGAGACGAACAGAACGACCCAGTCATATGACAGCAAATCAGAAAAGATTAAGACTGCAAGTGTCCAGAAAGACACTTCATGGTTTGAATATTATGATCTGAAAGATACATATGAGATCTCAAGCGAAGAGGATCTGCTGGGATTTGCAAGCCTTATAAACGAAAACCAGACGGACAGCTGGAAGCCTAACAGGATAGAGAACTTCGAAGGCGTCACATTCGTACTCACAGAAGATATAAAGCTCACGACGAGTGAATGGACTCCGATAGGTAGCGGCAGCGCTTCATATTTTGCCGGGGTCTTCGAGGGCAACGGACATACGATCAGCGGTCTGAAGATAGACAGCGATTCAGGTTTTGCCGGGCTTTTCGGATATCTAAAAGGCGAGGTCAGGGATCTTACAGTGGAGGGAACCGTGAAATCAGGCGACAGCAGCTGCGGCGGCATCGTCGGACAGCTTGATCCTGAAGGAAAGGTAACTGGCTGCACGGCCGACGTCAAAGTCACAGGAAGAGACAAGACAGGCGGCATTGTCGGCTACAGCAACGGCGGAACGATCGAACTCTGCACGAATCTCGGAGTGGTCACAGGAACATACAAGGTTGGAGGTGTAGTCGGCGAAAACTGGGGCGGCACTATCGACAAGTGTGCAAACAAGGCAAAAGTAAAATCATCCAAAAGAGGCGTGGCTACATACGGCACCGGCGGTATAGCAGGCAGATCCGTATCCGCTGAAGCAGAGGTCGCACATTCGTACAATACGGGAGAGATCGTATCCGACACCGAGGCGACAGGCGGCATCGTCGGCTATATGAACGCTTCCGGTTCTACGATCATCGACTGCTACAACACAGGCAAAGTCATCGTAAAGAACAAGAATGATGCCAAAGAGATCGCGAAGGCATACGCAGGAGGTATCGTCGGCATCGCAGGCGCGACAGATGTTTACATCAGGAACTGCTACAATTCAGCATCAGTGCTGAATGCAGACGTAAACGGCGGCGTGGTCGGGTATTATATCAATGAGAAAAGCAATTCCGACAATGTAAAATACCTTAGAAACAATTATTACCTTAACGATAATTCAAAGACAGGCATCGGTCTGATTGAAAATGAAAACGATCGCAATCTGTCAAAGGCAGCAGCCGGGATCTCATCGAGCAGTCTGACAGGACTTGCTTCATCGCTGACAGCGGCATATAAAGATGATATGGGCATATATGGGAACAACGGATTTCCTGTTCTCGAATGGCAGGAATCTGTCTCTGAAGATCAGCGTGAATACATTGATAATGTATCGACAGATGTACAGAAAAAACTCGACAGATATATCGTGGAAAATTCAGGAAGTTCACAGTATGGACAAATGATCCTCAACTTATTTACACCTGATAATTATATAAACGATGCTATGCTCCTCTATAATGGAAACAAAGAGGGTATAAAGAATAAAGTAGAGAAGGAAAAATAGATAACATGCAGAATAACACCTACAAATTACTCAAAGAAAAATTCAATATCTCGGAAAAAGTTCTCGATCTTATAAACAGGAGCGAGGAGCTCGTGAAGGATACTTTCGATGAACTTGATGATATCATGGCATACAACCAGTACAAGGTGCTGGATGCATTCCAGAAAAACACCATCAGAGATATGCATTTCGGATGGAACACGGGTTACGGGTACGATGATCCGGGAAGAGATGCCATCGAGAAAGTATATGCAGACATATTCCATACGGAAGCTGCACTGGTGCGTCCTATCATCGTAAACGGCACTCATGCGCTCACGCTCACGCTGATGGGCATACTGCGTCCGGGAGATCAGCTGATATACTGCACAGGTTCGCCTTATGACACTCTCGAGGAAGTTATCGGGATCAGAGGCGAAGGCAAAGGATCTCTCAAGGAATACGGTGTTTCATACGATCAGGTGGAACTGACTCCTGAGGGCGGCATAGATTTTGAAGCACTCAGAAAAGCGATCACTCCGGCTACAAAGATGATCACTCTTCTGAG
>CAVEWO010000175.1:0-4324 GCA_963619345.1 Bacteroidaceae bacterium | reverse complement strand
TTCCAGTTCACCGGAGTCTATATCGAGGTCAAGATCAAGCTTCACACCGTTCACCGATGCCGACTGCATCTCGAAATCCTCCACATTCGCTGTCACCTCAGCTTCAAGTCCCTTGCCCGGAAGCGAAGTATATGTCAGCTGCTTCATACCGCCCGCATTTGCAACGGTCGCGCCTTCTGCGCTGATATCGCTGCATTTTTCGGTATCGAGCTGAAGAGACGTCTGCAGCGCATACTCATCGAAGAAATTCCCTTTACAATTTTTGTTTTTCGTTATATCTATCTTTATCCTGAGAGCGCCCGACTTCCCTGCAAGTTCTGCCGACTGGCATTCTTTGCCGTTGAGGAAGTATCTTATGGAAATATCCCACGGCAGCTGGACGTCATCGAGTGTCCCCTGATAATATACTCTCTCTGCGTCCGTGCTGAATGTTATCTTGTCTCCATCCTGCTTTATCCTGTCCGAGGTATTAAGCATCTTCACATCTGAATAATCGCCGTAGTCAGTGATATCGCCGCTGCCGAATATATTTACGACCTCGCTGCTTTTCAGAGTGCCGCCGGCGTCAGTCATCGCATACACGACTTCTTCCTTGCTGCCGCCTTTTCCTGTGCCTCCTGAACTTCCTGAACCTGTATCTGCATATGCCGCACACACTGACGCTGAGATCAGCATTGCTGTCAGTACCCCTGCCGTGACTTTTTTCAATATCTTCATCTACATTACCTCCTTTTTGTCTTTTTTCATCTTGATAAACTCCGTACCTCTGGTCGTCTTTTCTATTATGCCGTCAAAGATGTACAGCATGCCCGGAAGCACAAACAGTACTGACGCCAGTGAGCACAGCGTGCCCTTTCCGAGAAACATACCGAGCTGCGCCAGCACACCGTGAGACGATATCGCTCCGAGAAGGAAGCCGACCACCGTGAGTACGCTCGCCGACGTCATGATCGAAACCGTGACTGCTGAGACGGTATTCACGATCGCTTCTTTCTTACCGCATCTCTGCCTGAACTCCTTGTAGCGGTCGGTGAACAGTATCGCGTAGTCCACCGTCGCACCCAGCTGTATCGAACTGATTATCAGGTATGCCACATAAAAGACAGTGCTTCCTGTAAAATACGGGATCGCCAGATTGAGCCATACAGCGCCTTCTATACAGAGCACGAGTATTACCGGAAGCGATATCGAACGCATCGCCAGAAGCAGCACCACGAACACTGCGCCGACAGCGATCAGATTCACTTTAAGATTGTCGCTTGTCACCGTGTCCTTAAGGTCGTATGTCGACACTCCTTCGCCTGCCAGCATCCATTCTCCCGGATACATGTCCTCGGCAGTGTTTCTCACTTCTTCTACGAGGCTGCAGGTTTTTTCGCCTTCAAAATCCGCCTCGACATTCAGCACCATCCTGTCATAATGCTCTGAACTCAGCTTTGACAGCGTATCGCTGTCCAGATACTGTTCAGGTATCTCGATGCCCACACTGTCTGCATACGATACAATGCTTTTCACCTGAGGTATCTGCTGCAGCTCATTTGAAAGCTCTTTTTCTTTTGCAGGATCTCCCTTTTTCACCATCAGCACATACGTGTCATTCTTGCCGAACGTATCTTCTATCGCCTGAATATCTTTACCGCTCTGCGTTTCGACGCCGAAAATATACGACGCCCCGTAATAAAAGTCATTTGAGCCGGACGCCATGTAGCTCGGAGCAACTATCAGCATGAACACGCATACTGCCGGCATCATTATCCTGCATACTGCTCTGCCGAACTTCCTGAACGGCGGCATGAAGCTGCGGTGACGCGTCTTGTCGATCCATTTATACGTTGCCAGGATCAGCACCGGCATGAATATGAACACCGTCAAAAGGCTGATAGCGATACCCTTTGCAAGCGCAGTCCCCAGATCCGGACCAATGCCGAATCTCATCACGCAGAGTGCCAGGAAGCCGATCACCGTCGTAAGCCCGCTCGACAGTATGGACGACGTTGAGCTGCACAGTGCCTTTATCATAGCCTCTTTTGCATCGGGGATGTCCTTGTGGTATTCCTCAAAGCGATGCAGCAGGAATACTGAGTAGTCGAGCGAGACGGCCAGCTGCAGAATGTTTCCCGCAGCGTTCGTAACGAATGAGATCTCTCCGAATATCAGATTGCTGCCTGCATTTATCACTACTGCAGCTCCCAGTCCTGCCATCACGACGACCGGCTCCGCCCAGGACGTCGTTGTCAGGAACAGTACCAGCAGCGCGAACAGGACTCCAAACACGGCGATCATCGGTATCTCTTTCACCGTCGATTTCGTCGCAGTCGCCGTCATCACCGCACTGCCAGACATCGAATTGTCATCACCTATGATCTCTCTGACCGCCTCACAGGCTTCTATACGCTTATCTTCATCGGCAGTCACTGTGAACAGTGCTGAATTGTCTTTGTAATACTGTTCGACCGTATCTGTATCTATCGAATCAAGCGGCTGATCGATATCTGCTGAGTCATCCAGCCATACCACGTCTGTCACTCCATCGACCGCAGCTATCTCCGCCTTGTATTCCAGAGCTTCCGGTACCGTCACATCCTTTACCATCACTCTCATGTTCGGGATGCCGCCGTCAAATTTCTTCTCCATCGTATCAAGCGCAGAAGTAGATGCACTGTCAGACGGAAGATAGTCATTCATGTCATAATTTACCGATATGAACTGCTTGCAGAACAGACACACCGTGAACGCCAGTGCAAAACACATGAATATCAGCCTGGGATGCCTTGTCACACTGGTGTAAAATCTTTTCATTGCTTTTCCTCCTGTCATTTTTAGTCTGAATGCTGCATGTCGCTCCCGCAGCACACAGCCGCCGCCACTCCGGGTGTTCTGCCGCACCGGCGGCTTCTGTGATCTTTTTCGAAAGGTATAGTAGCACCCCCACAATATCGATTGGATGGTCAATATCACACAACCGTGCAATTCCGGACACTTGTGTGAAATTGACGGGCAAATATCCCGCATTTTGCATTAAAAAACATACCGGTCAAGTGTATAATAAATACAAAAACATGTCGCCGCATATTCTTACAGCACTGCAGCTGCCGTAATCAGCCATAAAAAATCAGATTCAGGAGATATATCAATGAAACATGAAGAAATAAGCCTGAGGACAAAGACAGCTCTGGCTGCTTCCCTCAAAAAATGCATGGCAAAAAAGCCGCTCAAGAAAATAACAGTCAGAGAGATCATCGACGACTGCAACGTCAACAGGAAAACTTTTTACTACCACTTTGATGACATCTATGCGCTCCTCAAATGGATGCTGGAGCAGGAGGCTATCGAGGTCGTAAAAAACTACGATTCATATACCGACCACGAACAGATCCTGAATTTCGCCATTGATTACGTCGATGCGAACGCTCACATCCTGAACTGCGCATACGACAGCATAGGCAGAGAAGAGATGAAAAAATTTTTCTGCCAGGATTTCCTTGAGATAGTACGCGATCTGATCGACCGTATCGAGGCAGAGGAGAGGCTGTCCGTATCAGAAGATTTCAAGGGTTTTCTTACACAGCTGTATACCGAGGCACTGGCATCGATGATCGTCGACTGGTTCAAAAAACGAAATGTCCGCACGCGTGAAGACACGATAAACTACATAATGCTGATAGTCCGCTACTCTCTGCCTGAGGTTTTGCGAAATGCGCCTCAGAAATAACAAGGCACACCCCCGTGTTTTCGACTGCGATCCATGATACAATAGTACAGTAAGATGCAGCTATTTATATACAACCAGAACATACGAGGTGCAATTATTATGTGTAAAATCAATTATCACGATATCAAAGCTTCACTCGGCACGCCGGACGAGGCTCTGACGCTTGTCAGAAAACCGGTCGACGTGGCTTCGGGAAAAGAATATGAAAAATGCCGCTGCGCATTTTTCCCGGACCGCCAGCTTTGCGCGGACGAGCCCGAGATCGTTGTAAAAGCCTACGACTCCATACTTTTCCAGTATCAGGACACCGGATTTTTCATGCAGGACATCACATCTGATGAGATCCCTGCCCAGTGGGAAGCCCTAGGCAAGCCGGAAATCATCGTTACATCGCTCAGATATGCCGACATTTTGAAAAAAAACTTCCCGCAGATACCGGTGATCTCCATCTACGAACTGCTTCATCAGCTGCAGATCAGCGGCGGCTGCAATTCCACGGACTATGCGCTTTTCTATCCGGAAACGGAGAATACATTCGATGATGCAAAGGCTGCAGTGCGCGGTCTTGCAGAAAGCATGGGTGTAAAACTCCGCAATGCCGGGGAAAAAAGC
>CAVEWO010000174.1:0-4360 GCA_963619345.1 Bacteroidaceae bacterium | reverse complement strand
GTTCTGATTATCACCGGATCAGGCGACATGACCTTCGCCGCTCTGCTGTAAGCCTCAAACTGTTCTTCTTCACTCGGTGCTGAATTTCTGTCCATATACAGGAATTCAGTCCTGAAAAGTCCCACGCCTTCTGCGTCGCAGGCTCTCGCCGCCGCTGCATCTTCTGCCTTTCCTATATTCGCGAACACTTCCTTTACTTCTCCGGAAGCCGTAACGCTGTTCTTTCCTTTAAAAGCTTTCAGCATTTCCTTTTTCTTTCGGAAAGCCTCAGCCTTTGCATCATATCTTGCTTTAGTATCCTCGTCCGGCTCCTGCAGGATCTCGCCTGTGATCCCGTCCAGGATCAGCTGCTCGCCTTCCTTTATCATGGAAAGCGCGCCTGCTGCTCCCAGCACCGCGGGTATCCCCAGCGCTCTTGCAAGTATAGCCGAATGTGATGTATAGCCTCCGGTCTCCGCTATTATTCCCCTGGTCTTTGCCGGGTCTATGTCGACTGCCATGGACGGTGTCAGCTCGCTTATCACGAGTACTGACCCGTCCGGCAGTCTGGAGAGATTGATAAGGCTGTTGTTTGTAAGTTTGCCGTAAAGGCTGCTGTTTATATCTCTTATGTCGGCCGCGCGCTGCATCGTGAGCTCGTCGCCTGTCGCTTCAAAGATATCTGCGAAAAACTTCAGCGTCTTGTCGACTGCCTCTTCCGCACAGCATCCATTGTCGATTTCTTCGTTTATTTTCGATACTACAGAAGGATCTTTAGCCATTTCAATATGACTGCGCAGTATGCCTGCTTCTTCTGCCATTCCGCGCTGCTCGAGATCGCGTGCCGCTTTTTCAGTCTCCTCGATGAAAGACCCCATCGCCTCGCTGAATCTGCCGGCTTCCGCTTCTCTGCTCTCAGCTTTTCTGTAGGTGCCGCTGCTGTTTCCGGTGCTGCTGCCTGTATCCACGCAGACCGCAGTGCCCTGTGCTATTCCTTCTGATACTGCAATTCCTTTTAGCATCTTTATGACCTCCGCAATAACAGCTTTTTATTCTTCGCCGAATCCTGACTCTATCATGCCGACAGCTTCCTGAAGCGCCGCTTCCTCATCGTCTCCGCTGCACTGCACCTCGATCTCTTCGCCGCATTTTATGCAGGCTGCCACTATGCCCATCAGGCTCTTGCCATTTATTTCATTCCCCTTTGATACTAGCTTCACATCTGATCCGTACCTGCCCATAGCTCCTACGAATGCCGTTACCGGTCTCATGTGGAACCCCTGTGAATTCACTACTTTTACTTTTTTAGATACCATTTCACTCGCCTCCGTCTTTTTCGCGATCTGCTGTTATGACTGTTATAGCTGTTATGATCGTTTCTTCATCCCTGCAGCTTCCATGTTTTTATTCATGCAGGCTATCTGCTTTCCTGCGTGCTGATATTTTTCTTCAGGAGAGCCAGCAGTACCATGCCTGCCAGCGCACCTGCTGTCAGTGCTATCACATAAAACATCACGTTTCCTACTACCGGAAATACGAATATCCCTCCGTGCGGTGCTCTCAATGTACAGCCGAATGCCATCGAAAGTCCTCCCGCAACTGCCGAGCCCGCTACGCATGACGGTATCACTCTGACCGGATCGGCTGCCGCATACGGTATAGCGCCTTCAGTGATGAAGCACAGTCCCATGATGTAGTTTACAGGCGCCGACTTAAGTTCTGTTTCTGTCCACTTTTTCTTAAAGAAAGTAGCGCAGAGTGCTATCGCGATCGGTGGTACCATGCCGCCGATCATCACGGCTGCCATGATATCGAATCCGCCTGTCGTTATCGCTGCCGTACCGAAAACGTATGCAGCTTTGTTGAACGGACCGCCCATGTCTATCGCCATCATTCCTGCCACAATGCATCCCAGTATGATCTTGCTCGTCTCGCCCATCGAGCTGAGCCCGTCTGTTATCCACTGGTTCACTGCTCCTACTGCAGGATTTATAGCGCACATGAAGAGTCCCATTATGATTATCCCCAGCAGCGGCAGGATCAGTACAGGCAGCATGCTTTCGACTGATTTAGGCAGGAACGAGAATATCTTCTTAAGAAGAAGTACGATGTATCCTCCTGCAAAACCTGCAATCAGCGCTCCCAGGAATCCTGATATCGCTGTGCTGTCTCCTGTGATCTGTCCGAACGTGCATCCGATCGTCGCGATGTATCCGCCTACGAATCCGACTGCAAGTCCCGGTCTGTCCGCTATGCTTCTTGCGATATAGCCTGCCAGCACAGGCAGCATGAAACTGAATGCGTATCCGCCGACTGTCTTGAAAAAGGCTGCTGCTGCGGTATATGTCCCGAAGGAAGAATCCTTTGGTGCGCCTGCTATCGTATCGATCAGAAATGCCAGCGCGATCATGATCCCTCCGCCGATAACGAACGGCAGCATGTATGAAACTCCGTTCATAAGATGCTTGTATATCTGACGGCCTGCTGTTTCCTCGGAAACATTGCTCTCTGTAGTCTTGCCGCCTTCGTATTTATAGAGTGGAGCTTTCCCGTCCATCACTGTCTGTATCAGAGTTTCCGGCTCGTTTATTCCTTTTGAAACGTTTGTCATTAGTACGGGTTTGCCGTCAAATCTGACCATCTCGACATTTTTGTCTGCCGCTATGATGACTCCGTCCGCTTCCTGTATCTCCTGCGGTGTCAGGACGTTTTTGGCTCCGCCTGATCCGTTCGTTTCCACTTTTATTATGACGCCCATTTCTTTTGCCTTCTGTTCGAGCGCCTCAGCCGCCATGTATGTGTGTGCGATGCCTGTGGGACATGCCGTGACTGCCACGATCCTGCACTTTGCATCTTCCTGCCTGTCATCAGATGCTCCGGCGGTGCCTGCTTCGGTCGTGCCTGCTGCAGCTGCTGTTCCTGTCTGCGCATCCGATGCTGCTCCCGCATCTCCATCGCCGGCTTTCGCCTCTGCTCCGAATTTCGCATCCTCTGCTTCATCTATGGTCTTCAGAAATTCTTCGGCGGTCTGCGCCTGAAGAAGTCGTTTTCTAAGTTCCAGATCCATCAGGAGTGTCATCAGTCTCGAAAGCACTTCCAGATGGAGATCACCGTCTTCCGGTGCTGCTATCATGAACAGCAGGTTTGACGGTTTGCCGTCAGGTGCGCCGTACTCGATGCCCTCCGGCACCGTCATGGCTGCAAGTCCCGGTCTCTTCACCGCGCTGCTCTTCGCATGCGGTATCGCTATACCTTCTCCGACTGCCGTGGTGCTTTCCGCTTCTCTTGCGAGGATCCCCTCTCTGTATTTTTCTTTATCGGAAAGATTTCCGGCTTTATCGTGCATTTCGATAAGAGTGTTTATCGCTTCGTTCTTGTCTGAAATGCCAGCGTTCAGCATTATTGCATTTTTATCAAGTAAATTCGTGATGCGCATACCTCGCACTCCTTTCACATATTTGTCGATTGCAAATCGACATCAGGTTATCCCTGAAAGGGGTTTCATAATATCCCTGGTCTCGGGCACTTTCCTATATCGCCGTTCCTCTCAGCTCGCTCATGCATTCATCTATCTTCTGCCGCTTTGCAAGTCCCGGAGAAAAAGCTGTTGCCGAGCCTGCCGCGCTGCCGAGATCCAGCGCATACTGATAATCCTTCTTTTGCATATACCCTGCTACAAAGCCTGCCACCATGGAATCGCCTGCCCCTACGGAGTTCAGCAGCTTTCCGCTGCACACTCCCGCTCTGTAAAGTCTGCCGTTCTCTGCCATAAGCAGTGCGCCGTCTTTGCCCATCGATACGATCACATTGCGTGCACCTGCCGCCTGAAGCATCGCCGCTCCGTCCTCTGCCGTTATCTCTTCTCCGAAGATATCTCTGAGCTCGTCGATATTCGGCTTTATCAGGAACGGGTGGAATTTCAGGACATCCATGAGCGCCGCCCCGTTCGTATCTACTATTATCCTTATGTCTTTATTTTTTACTGTTTCAAGAAGCCTGCTGTAGGTGTCCTGCGGGATAGCCGACGGGATATTCCCCGATATGATCAGCACATCCCCGCTTTCCAGCTTCTGCAGCTTTTCCGAAAGCATCTTCAGATCCGACTCATCAGCGATCGTGCCCTGCCCGTTTATCTCAGTCTCTTCTCCGGCTTTGATCTTGACATTGATCCTCGTGATCCCTTCTTCCGGATAGAGGAAATCTGTCTCTATACCGCGCTTGTGCAGCCCGTTTTCCAAAGCCTCTCCGGTGAATCCGTTTACGAACCCGAGAGCTATACTTTTCAGCCCGAGTTCTTCGAGGATCTGTGAAACATTGATCCCTTTGCCCCCGAGAAAATATTCTTCTCCGCTTGAGCGGTTCGTCATCCCGCTCCTGAACT
>CAVEWO010000173.1:0-4367 GCA_963619345.1 Bacteroidaceae bacterium | reverse complement strand
GGGCGCCGCGGGCCCTGCGGGCCCGCGGAGGCTTCAACTGCAGATGAGAACGGTGCGCCGGGGCAGGAACCGAAAGAGAGGCCGCTGCCGACACTGATCCGCAGCCTCAGACGTCAGCAGTGCAGTGACTCGTATAATAGTGCGCCGCACGGAGGCGGTACTTCGCTTTGCATCAATGTACCGTCCAGCGCTGATGCTGGTGCATCATCGATCGATCTGATCCCGGCAGTCAGCGGCACAGCATTTTCGATGTACGGACGCAAAGGATTTCGCACTCGATGGTATTACCTGTATTTCCTGCTCGATCAGCTTTACGATGAAGTGATCTTCGAAAACGACAGCTGTACGATAACGCAGGATGGCAGCAGGCTTGGCATACTGCTTTACAATGTACCAGACGGAACTGCCGATTTTGGAACGGAGCGAAAAGAGGTTTTCCTTCACCTGGAGGATATCGAGTGCAACTACACGATCATATCCTATACGTTCGGCTTTTTCGCGGAAAGCGAGGAGGACGTGTGGCGCGCCATCGGCGCGCCGGAGATCATGAGTGATGTAGACAGGGAGACGATCAGGAGCAGCTGCTTTCCTGATGTGACTTATACGCATTCGACTTCGCAGTACGATCTGCTGAGAGAGATCGCATTGGAGCCGGGCGATCTGAAACTTCTCAGACTGATACCAGAGCGCGGCAGTGAAATGAAATAGCGCGCCGAATATATACAGCGCACCTGGGCAGTACCTGCAGCTTCATGCGCGGTGCAGCTTGCAAACCTGCAGTCCGGGAACCAGGCTCTGTGATCTGTGAAGCCGCGCGCGGAGTCTGGAAAGCATTGTATACAATATCCTGCTTTGTTATATATGCTATGTCCTGCACGCTCTGTTTGTCTGTCTTGTCCTGCACGCCCTGCCCGGCATGATGAAACCGAAAATCATTTGCCGGATGGCTGTCGTTAGTAAAAATAACAGCCTCCCGATGGTATCGCGCCTGGATACGCACGGTCGTCTTTCTGATTTTAGTCTGATATTTCGATTTGCAGTAAAAAGAGTATAAAATATAGAGCATCTGTCAGGCTTCAGCAGGGATTAGCAGTGCGGATTTATACTTTTTATGCGCATATTATGCCCAAAGCGTATAAAAAATGACGCTCACAGCAGTTCGCAGCAGATCAGGGTTCCAGAGTTTTATACCTTAAAATCGAAAATCTGCAGGTAAGCACTAAATACACGCGCCGCAATGTGCAAAATACGCTTGCGCAGCGCGAAAAGCATCATTCCGAGCGGCTTCGTTTCACCACCCCTCCGCAATCAGAGCAGGCGCAGCCTGCAGCTCATATACGCGCGGCAGCGCGCAGGCGGCCGCACAAAAACCATTCGCATAGCCCATGAGAGTGATGCGAGCGGCGACCTGCAAAACTTTACATAATACAACGCACACTTTCCTAGCAAAAAAATACAAAAGTGTGATATAATTAAAACGATTGTATTTGCATGATACGTAAATATGTAATGACCTAAGGAGGGATCCGTTATGAATGATAAAAAGAAGATAATAACTATAAGCCGTGAATTCGGAAGCGGCGGCAGACTTATAGGCAGACGTCTTGCGGAGAAACTGGATGTTCCGTATTATGACAAGGAGCTGCTGGACAGGATCGCTGAGGAATCCGGGTTCTGCAAGGAGATGATGGAGGATGCGGAGAAGAAGGCGAAGAACAGTTTTCTTTACAGCCTGATCTCGGCGATGGGCACTGCGGAGGCGGGTCCTGAGAGTCTTTCGCTCAACGAGAGGTTTTTCCTGGCTCAGTTCGACACGATAAAGAAGATCGCTGACGAGGGTTCGTGTGTCATCGTCGGGCGCTGTGCGGACTATATCCTGCGAGGGATACCTGAGGCGACGAATGTGTTCATCTATGCCGAGGAGCAGGATAAGATCAAGAGGGCTGTCGAAGAGTACGGTGTACCTCAGGACGCGGTGAAGAAGATGATGAAGGACACTGACAAGGCGAGAGCAAACTATTATGCGTACCACACGGGTCAGAAGTGGGGAGAGCATGTGAACTACCATCTTTCGATAGACAGCGGATATCTTGAGATCGAGGACATCGCTGACATCATCATAAAGTACACGGACGTCAAGCTTTACAGGTGATCCGGCCGTGATCCGGAGGCTTTCCGGTTGTGATCCGGGCGGCGCATGCCGCATCAGCATATAAAATTTGCCGTGTCTCATTCGACGCGGAGATGAAAGGAATGATCAGTTAAAATGACAAAAAACAAAGGAACTTATTACATTACTACGCCTATTTACTATCCAAGCTCGAATCTTCACATCGGGCACACTTACTGCACTGTCATGGCGGACGCGATGGCCAGATTCAAGAGGCTTTCGGGATACGATGTGCATTTTCTGACTGGAACTGACGAGCACGGTCAGAAGATACAGACGATAGCCGAGGAAAAGGGCATGAAGCCGCAGGAATACGTGGATCAGGTCGTTGCAGGCATAAAGGATCTGTGGAAGACGATGGAGATCTCGTATGACGATTTCATCAGGACTACTGAGCCGAGACACGTAAAGAGAGTCCAGGAGCTGTTCATGAAGCTCTATGAAAACGGCGACATCTACAAGGGCGAGTATGAAGGCCTTTACTGCACTCCGTGCGAATCGTTCTGGACGGAGAGCCAGCTGGTGGACGGCAAGTGTCCGGACTGCGGCAGACCAGTGCAGAAAGCCAAGGAAGAAGCGTATTTCTTCAAGCTTTCGAAGTACCAGGACAAGCTGCTTGAGCTGTTTGAGACGAATCCGGAATTCCTTCAGCCGGATTCGAGAAGAAATGAAATGATCGCATTCGTAAAGCAGGGTCTCGAGGATCTCTGCATTTCCAGATCGACATTTGACTGGGGTATACCTGTGCCTATAAATGACAAGCATGTTATGTACGTGTGGCTGGATGCGCTTTCGAACTACATCACGGCGCTGGGATGGCCTGACGAGCCGGAGCTCTACGAGAAGTACTGGCCGGTGAACGTTCATCTGGTGGGCAAGGAGATCGTGAGATTCCACACTGTTATCTGGCCTGCGATGCTGATGAGTGCGGGTCTTCCGCTGCCTAAGCAGGTGCTCGGTCACGGATGGCTGCTGCTGGAGGGCGGCAAGATGTCGAAGTCCAAGGGCAACGTGGTCGATCCGGTGAAGCTGATCGACAGATACGGCATCGACGCGCTGAAATACTTCCTGCTGAGGGAGTACACTTTCGGTCAGGACGGCGTGTTCACTAACGAAGTGATGCTCAAGAGGATGAATTACGATCTCGCGAACGACCTGGGGAATCTGGTGTCGCGAACGGTTTCGATGATAGAGAAATACAACGGCGGCATAGTTCCGGAGCTTACTGATGCAAAGGATGCAGTCGATGACGATCTCAGGGCTGTTGCAGTCGGTGCGGCTGACAAGGTCGAGGCTAACATGGACAGATTTGCGTTTAACATGGCTCTCGAGGAGATCTGGGTAGTTGTTAGACGTGCCAATAAATATATAGATGAAACGATGCCGTGGGTGCTCGCAAAGGATGAGGCTCAGAAGCCTAGACTTGACAATGTGCTGCACAATCTGGCTGAAACGATCAGGATCATATCGGTTCTTATCCATCCGTTCATGCACACGACTTCGGATGCTATCAGAAAGCAGCTGGGTCTGTGGTATGCGGACGTCGCATGGGAAGATGCGTACGAGTTCGAGATGATGAACGGCGAGCAGGTGAAGAAGGGCGATCCGATCTTCCCTCGCCTGGATATCGATAAGGAGCTGGCTGAGCTGGAGGCTATGAACGGCAGCAAGGAGCCGGAGAACATTCCGCTTGAGCTGAAGCCGGAGATCGAATATGATGACTTCGATAAGATCGATTTCAGAGTCGGCACTATCCTTTCTGCTGAAAAGCATCCGAAGGCTGACAAGCTGCTGGTGTTCCAGGTGCAGATGGGTACGGAAAAGCGTCAGATAATCTCGGGTGTTGCGAATTACTTCAAACCTGAGGAATGCGTCGGCAGGAAGGTTGTCGTGGTTGCAAATCTCAAGCCTAGGAAGCTCAGAGGTCTTGAGTCGAAGGGCATGATAATGTTTGCGGACAATATCGTTGACGGCAAGGAACGCGTTGAATTCGTGTCGACGATCGCAGACGACGGAAATCCGGTAACTTAGAGGTTTAGCGGATGATATGAGGGAGGCACAGCGGCGGCGCTGTGCCTTCTGTGATTTTAGCGGGGCTTGCGCGTAAGCCTGGCGTCACGCGCAGAACTGCAGATCTGCAGGCGGGTCGTGCGAGGCATTGCGCCGGCGAGGAGCACGGGAGCTGCGTAAGCCCCTT
>CAVEWO010000172.1:0-4386 GCA_963619345.1 Bacteroidaceae bacterium | reverse complement strand
AGAAAAGGAAATTATTATCAGAGATCATCTGATCCAGAGAATCGAAACTGAGATGAAAAAGATGGGGCTGATCTAGGCGCAGCATCGGATACTCCGGGGCGGCTGGCGATTCGCGCAGCTATGACCGGGATGTTTAAATATGCATCATGATAATTAATGTTTTCAAGTGAATAAATACCTCGACTGTCTATTTTAACGGTGATCTCACCGATAAAACAGACAGTTTTTTTGTGCGAGCGAATCGCAACATCCATTGCGGGCATTACGGGCATGGCTCTATACCCGATTTTATTTTTTCAGGCAAATGAGTATAAATCAATCCGAACCACTCGAGTATCATCGGGGAACATGTCGATGATACTCGAGGAACCATCCTTTAATTTTTGTCACTAAGTCGGATTTTCGTCATTTTGAGTATAAAAAATTTATCTGGATATGCTATACGAGGAAAAATTTCAGAGATCATATATACTCATATCATGTATTTTCATGTAAATGCGTATAAAATCATGCTGCGCACAATCAAAATTCTGTCACTTTTCTCGCCTGACTCGCTTACGAATCGTTTCGGCAATCAATTGTTTATACTCAAAATTGAAAAAACAGCAGCTTCTTACTAAACAACACGGAACCCCGCGTCTAACGCGGGGTTTTCCTTATACAAACAAATTGATCCCGCGTGCCTACGCGGGATCTTCCTTACAAAAAATAATATGCCGGGGCGCATGAAAGCGCCCCGGCGTTCCACTCAAATCCAGATCAGACTCGAATCCGGCAGGATTCGCACCAAACCCGAACCTTAAACTCTATCGTGAGTCCCTACGGTCTCGGCTGAAATCCGCCTCAAACCTAATCTCACCTTTACTCGCACTTTGCAAGAAGCTTTTCCCACTGCTGATCGACGTACTGCTGCGCTTCGTCTATCATCCATTCACTGCCCTTTCTGAACATGTGCTTGAAACGTCCCTGCTTCTTGAGAAACTCCTCGACAGGAAGCTTCTTTTTCGGCTCGTATGTCAGATGCCATTTGCCTTCGACGATCTCGTACATAGGCCATACGCAGGTGTCAACTGCCAGCTGACAGATCTCTGCGAGATCTTCCGTCTCGTATCTCCAGCCTCTGGGACATGGAGACATAACGTTCAGGAAGCACGGACCTTCCGTGTAGATCGCTTTGTGCGCCTTTTCATGAAGATCCTTGAAGTTGCCGATAAACGTCGTCTGCGCAGCATAAGGGATATTGTGCGCAGCGATGATCGAAGTCAGGTCTTTCTTGTTCTGCACTTTGCCCGGGATCACTTTGCCGGCCGGTGAAGTCGTCGCGTCCGCGAACCTCGGAGTCGACGACGAACGCTGGATGCCGGTGTTCATGTACGCCTCGTTGTCATAGCATACATAAACCATATCGTGCCCTCTTTCCATAGCACCCGAAAGCGACTGCAGACCGATGTCGTATGTGCCGCCGTCACCGCCGAACGCTATGAACTTGAAATTTTCCCTGACCTTGCCCTTTTTCTTTAAAGTCCTGTATGCCGCTTCAACACCCGACATCGTTGCCGCGCCGTTGGCGAACGCCGTGTGGATATAGCTGTCGTAATAAGCAGTATGCGGATATATAAATGTAGAAACCTCGAGGCAGCTGGTCGCATTCGTGACTACCGCCTTGTCGCCTTCGTCGAGCGCTCTGAGCACGCCTCTCACGGTTATGCCCGCGCCGCAGCCGGCGCACAGTCTGTGACCGCCGGCCAGTCTCTCAGGCTTTGCCACTTCTTTTTTAAGATTATATGCCATTGTCGTGAACTCCTATTCTTCGTATTTCCTGTGATCGAATCCTCTTTCGCCGTAACGTGAATCTCTTACGCCTACATATCTGTACACATCGCCCGGATCGTCCGTCTCATTGATGATGAACAGATCGTTGTATATCTCGTAGTAATCCTCGACTGTGATGTCTCTGCCGCCGAGTCCGTAGATGTAGTTTATCGCATACGGCTTGTTCGGCAGGTCGTAGAGCGAGCTTCGCGCCTCATTGAAAAGCGGGCCGCCGCTGTTCGAAAAGCTCTCGGCCTTGTCCATTATCGCTACGGCCTTTACCTTGCACATCGCTTCCGCAAGAGGAACTCTCGGGAACGGCCGGAAAACTCTCAGCTTGATGAGTCCGACCTTTTTACCTTCTGCGCGGAGTCTGTCGACTGCCTCTTTGCCCGTTCCTGCACTGGAACCGATGACAACGAGTGCGACTTCGGCATCGTCCATCATATATTCTTCAAAGAATCCGTATTCTCTGCCTGTAAGTTTCTTGAATCTCTTAGCAACGTCCATGATTATCGGCATCGCGTCTTTCATGGCCTGCGCCTGAGATCTCTTGACTTCCATGTAGTACGGCGAAATACCGTAAGGGCCGACTGCCAGCGGGTTTTCCGACTTGAGCAGGTAGTTCTCAGGATTGTATTCGCCCACGAACTCCTTGACTTCCTCGTCTTCGAGCAGCTCGATGTTGGAAACGCCGTGGCTGGTGATGAATCCATCCTGGCAGATCATGATCGGAAGTCTGATCGTTTCGGAGATCGGCATCGCCTGGATGTAGTTGTCGTAAACCTCCTGGTTCGACTCTGCGTATATCTGTATCCATCCGGAATCTCTGGCTCCCATCGAATCCGAGTGGTCGTTATTGATGTTGATCGGGCCGGTCAGCGCGCTGTTCACGACCGCCATAGTGATCGGAAGTCTCGCCGATGCCGCCACGTAAAGCAGCTCCCACATGTACGCAAGACCCGCCGATGATGTCGCGGTCACGGCTCTTGCGCCTGCTGCTGATGCGCCGATGCAGACTGACATCGCACTGTGCTCTGACTCTACCGCCACGAATTCAGTGTCGACTTCGCCGTCAGCTATGTACTGTGAATAATACTGCGGTATCTCTGTCGAAGGTGTGATCGGAAAAGCTCCCATAACATCGGGATTTATCTGTTTCATCGCTGTTGCCACGGCTTCGTTGCCGGACATCCTGTCTCTTTTTGCCATTTACTTCTCCTCCTTAACAAAATCTATCGCATCGAACGGACAGACCTTCACGCAGATCCCGCAGCCTTTGCAGTGCTTGAAATCAAAATCGAGTCTCTTGCCGTCTTTCACCGGGATCGAGCTGTCCGGGCAGAACGGCACGCAAAGCATGCAGTGTCTGCATTTGTCTTCTTTGAACACGGGCATCATCACTCTCCAGTCGCCTGTCTCGACAAGAAGAGATGTAGCCGGTTCGTATATCTCCGCACCTGTGGTGACTTCCTGCCAGGTGATCTTTTCGTTTATATCCTGTGCTTTCGTTTTCATTATGCTCATTTCGCTTTTAACCTACCTTTACCTCTTCCATAGCTTTTACCAGCGCTTTCATGTTACCTTCGATGAGGTTTTCCTTGTGCGCGAATTTATGCTGGAAAGATTCTCTCATGTCTTTTATAAAACGCTCACTGTCGATAACGCGGCTGACTTTCACGACTGCTGCCAGCATCGGCGTGTTCGGGAAGTTCTTCCCGAGGGTCTCCATGGAGATCTTCTCCGCGTCCACGACGCAGACTCTGCCTTTGTATCCATTGAGGAACTTTCGCACTTCTTCCGGCGTCTTCTTGCTGTTGATGATGAGCGCGCCGTTTTCCTTGAGCCCGCTCGTCACGTCTACGGACTTGAGCAGCGTCTCGTCGACCACCACTACGTAATCCGGTGTGTATATGTTGGAGTGCACCTTGCAGTGCTCGTCAGTGATGCGGTTGTATGCTGTGATCGGGGCGCCCATTCTCTCAGGGCCGTATTCCGGAAAGCCCTGCACATGTTTTCCTGAGCTGAAGGCAACGTCAGCCAGAAGCAGGCATGCCGTTTTAGCGCCCTGGCCGCCTCTCCCGTGCCATCTTATTTCGACTGCCTCGTTTAATTTTTTCGCCATTTCTGTTCACTCCTGTATCTTTATCAGTTTTATGATTTTTATGATTTGTCATTGGTTTTTATTGTCTGGTGTCTGCGGTTCACGATCTGCAGCTTGCAGCTTGTGAGCTGCGGCCTGAGGTTCGCGGTTCGCGGTTCGCAAAGGTGCCGATCCAGCTCATGCAAAGGCGCAGGGAGCCGCCCGATACCATGTAATAGACTACATGAAGCACGTCTTTCTGTCAATAGGTTTGGTGAATTTTTTAGGATTTTACCACAAAATTTTTTCTTTGTTTTTGTTTTTACGCACAAATTTTTCTGCATTTTCAAAGAGGATTTTGGGACTCACGCCGGAGATCAATTCCCTTTCGGGTGTGAACTCCTTTTACAACACACCAAAAAGGGGCTGCCGCATTAACGATTTATGATCGTTAATGCGACTCCCTTAGTAAACAGGCACCGAATCACGAC
>CAVEWO010000171.1:0-4407 GCA_963619345.1 Bacteroidaceae bacterium | reverse complement strand
CGCCGCAGGATAAGGGAAACCCCTGATGCGATCAAGATCTGGGCGACAGGCGGCGGCATCTGGCGATGGGAAGCCGGCATGGACGCTCACTATACGATGGAAGAGATCCAGGCAGTTTCTGATGAATGCAAAATGCGCGGTATACCGCTCTGGTCACACTGCTTCGGCGACGCCTCCAACTCAGTGAAAGCTGGCTCGGACTTTATCATCCACGGCTGGCAGCTGAACGACGAAACGATCGACATGATGGCCGAAAAAAACATCATGCTCTGCCCTACCATCAGTTTCCTGCCGGCATGGTTCAACACATACCCGCCTGCATACAGACCGGAGCTCCACGACAAATTCCCGGGCGAAACGGTCACCGAAAAAGAACTCAACAGGATCTATGACAACCTGAAGAAAGCATTTTCCAAAGGCGTCCTGCTCACGATCGGATCGGATTCATTCAACTCGAAGATCACACCTTACGGTGACACGGCGATCGGCGAGATCTGCGAATTCGTCAGCAAGGCAGGTCTCAGCGAAATGGACACTATCGTCGCTGCAACGCTCAATGGTGCAAAGGCGCTGCGCGTGGATGATGTGACAGGCTCTCTTGAAGCAGGAAAAAGCGCAGATCTTCTCGTCATCAACGGTGACCCGCTCGAAGATATCACTGCGATCTCAGTGGAAAACATGGATGTTATCATGAAAGAAGGCGAATTCGTCAGAAGAACATAATTTATACTGTTCCCCAAAAAATAAAGAAGCACCTGTCATAAACAGGCCTGTCTTTCAACAGAGGTTATCTGCCTGAATATTTAGATGTGTGCTTCTTTATTGTGTATAAATGGAAGAAATATCATCTCCGAGATGTTCGGAGGATATTTGATGTTGTCATTTTTGTCATGAGGGAAATATCGCAGACGATATTTCCACATGGATTGTTTTTGATTTGATCCGGCTGATTTGCTTTCGCTTGCCCCGATCGAACCGTTTTCGTCATTTGGTCCTGCCGTCGAGCGTCATGAGTATGCCGTACTGATCCGGTCTTCGGTCTCTGAACGTGCATACTTCTCTTTTGTATGCCGCCAGCTCATCCATATCGAATGTCGCGGTAAGGATGCTTTCAGTCCTGGTATCAGCCTCGGCAATCTTGTTTCCACGATTATCGGAAATAAACGATGCACCCCAGAAACGCACTGCCGTGTCGCCCATCTCTTCAACACCGATACGGTTCGAAGCGATCACAGGCGTCATATTAGCAGCCGCATGGCCGAGCATCACGTTCTGCCAGTGATCATAGTCGTCCGGTTCGCCGTCAAGCTGATCCGGCGGAACAGCGAACGTTCCTATCGCAGTCGGATAAAACAGCATTTCCGCACCCAGCAACGCCATTGATCTGGCAGCCTCAGGGAACCACTGATCCCAGCATATGCCTACGCCGATCTTTGCATATTTCGTATCCCATACACGGAAACCCGTATCCCCGGGACTGAAGTAAAACTTCTCATAATACCCCGGATCATCAGGGATGTGCGTTTTCCTGTATATACCCATGTATGTACCGTCAGCGTCTATCATCATCACTGAGTTGAATCTGCAGCAGCCGCTTTCCTCGAAGAAGCTGATCGGAAGTACCACGTCCAGCTCTTTTGCCAGCTCCGAGAACCGCTTCAGTACCGGATTCCCTTCCGCCGGTTTTGCAATGGAAAGATTGTCATAATCCACTACCTGTGCGAAATACTGCGTCTGAAAAAGCTCCTGTATGAGTATGATGTTCGCACCCTGCGAAGCTGCCTCTCTTATGAGCTTCTCGGCATTTGCTATATTGCTCCCGGCATCTGCGCAGCATACCATCTGCGTTGCCGCTACCGTCACTTTTCTCATCGGCCCGCTCCTTTACGATATCTACATTATATAATATATATTTTTCGCATGTAAATCCAGCTGTTCTATTATAGTATACTATGCTGATACAAAAATCTATGATTTTCTTGCTGTTTTTATTGTATTTTAAAAATGTTCTGATTATTCTACAAGTGATACCTCTGCTTCGGAATTTGTGTTATAATACGAAAACAGCAATTAAGACCCTTTTCTAGAACTAATCGCTGAAAAAATCGCTAAAAGGAGGTTTTTCATATGCTTCAGAAAATTGAATACGAAAAGGATCTGCCTGTAAAAGTGCAGGTATTGCAGATACAGCAGTGCCCATGGCATATCCACGACGATATTCAGATAATTTATGTGATCGAGGGTGAAGTAGAACTCAAACTCGCTTATGCGCGTTACCGCCTTACCAAAAATAACATCCATTTCATCCACAGCCCTGACATACACGGCTTTCGTGCAATCTCGGAGAATAATCTTGTCGTGGTCCTGAGTCTTGATCTCGACTATTTTTCAAAATATCACGCAGATCTGATACATCAGGTATTTACGACAAAGGTCAGTGAAAACATTGCCACGTACAAGAAGCAGCTCGTGCTTAAAGGCCACATTTTCTCTATAATCTCCGAGCTTACTGAGCAGAAAACAGGCTACAGGGAACGCATCAAGGAAATCTCTCATGCGCTTATAGATGCACTTTATCAGGACTTCCGCGGATTCAACGTCGACCTGAAAACACATACATTCCAGCATCAGGTCTCCCATGACCCCGTTCAGATAGACCGCATCAGCAGGATAGTCAGCTTTGTTTACTACAACTACCCTTATAAACTGAGCCTTTCCATGCTTGCCGAAAAAGAAAACATCAGCACCTATTATCTGTCCCACCTTTTCCAGAGACTTGTAGGAGACAGCTTCAGGAATTTTGTCAGCATGGTCCGAGTGGAAATGTCCGAGCATCAGCTTCTATGTACTGATGACTCCATCGCGCAGATATCCGCAAATGTCGGATTTTCCAATGCAAAATACTACGTTGACAACTTCACCAGCTGGTTCGGCTGCCATCCTAAGGAATACCGCCAGCTATACAAGGACGAACTGCTCGGCAGCAAGCCGTGGCTCGTCCGGGAAATGCCGTTCGACAGCATCAACGATGCGATCGAACCGTATAAAGAGATGCCTGCATTTACGGGAGCTTCAGAACTGGTAAAGGCTGTCTCACTGGACTTCCGCAAGCTCGATCTTTTTCAGAAAACCTCGACACAGTACGAAGATCCTGCGAGATTCTACAAAAGCTACGATCCACAGCAGGACTGCATAGATTTTCTCAGCGAAATGCTCAGCGATCCCAGATCAAACAAGCTCCCGCCGATATCTACCGACACTGCAAAAAGCAAAAACGGCACATTTACATTTAACGATATGAAAAAGCCGCTATACTATCTTCGTGAGTTCCTGGAAGATCAGTTCGATACGATCGCAGATCACAGCGACTGGTATATCATGACCAAGAACTGCTCCGATGCACAGCTGCTGTTTTTCAGCAGGGATCCGGAAAACACACAGAGCATCGAATTCAATATGTTCAATATTCCCGGGAAATACAAGATCACTGAACACAGACTGGAAGCAGCATCATCATGTATCATGCTGTGGCAGCAGCTCGGTTTCAAGCCGCAGCTGACTATCGATGAAAAAGAACAGATAGAAAGGATGTCTGCGCCGCGCATCTCATGGCGCATGCTTTCATCATCGGGCAGCTTCACATATTCTGTAAAGCTCGGGCCTCTCGACATAGTCTTTGCAGAGATCGAAAAGCTGTAGAATGCAAAAAGTGTATACGAAACGCCTCTCAAAGGCTGTATGTATACACTTTTTTATATTTAGGGTTAGAATCTGTCTTTTTTATAATGGATCCCGTGCGGTTTCTGCCACCGTGCTGTGCCGGTTCACCCGGTCTCTCAGATCATATATCCGCTTATACGAGATAAACCGTCGTGTCCACGCGCTCCCAGTTCACTATCTCGGATGTGCAGACGCAGATCTTGCGCTCCAGCCATTTGTAGCGCTCGTCGCCTGTCCTGAAATTCACAGTACCTTTGAAATAGTATTCGTCCGGCGAAACATGCTCGCCGTTCATCAGTTTTTCCTCCGCACTGCTGTCTATATCGAGGACGGCTTTCATTTCCATGAGGATATGTGCACCATCGTCTGTCTTCAGCATCATAAGCCCATCGATATTGTTGATTCCCGGTGCAGGAGTATATGTCGCTCCCATGCCGACCGGAACGATCTCGCCGCGAAGCTCGCTGCCCTCGAACGATCCGCCGTCAGTCGGTGAAACCAGCGTTTCCCCCAGGCATGTCGCTCCCATATCTATATCATGCTGCTGAATGATAGACATCGTAAAAAGTTTCTTCATACTTATTCCTCCATAAATTCTTTATCAGGCACTGCATGGTACCTCGCCGAGCGGTCACTGAACGCCGGATGCCGGATCCGCTACAGTTCGCCGTTTACGAGATTTCCGTC
>CAVEWO010000170.1:0-4423 GCA_963619345.1 Bacteroidaceae bacterium | reverse complement strand
TGTGAAGAAATTTTCATCAAAATCATATCGTTTGGATTTGAGAAAGGTTCTGAAGTATGTTAAAGTATATGTGTATACAATGACAGTGGTTCCAGCCTCACAGGCTTGCACTGTTACATACTTGTCTTGTTAAGGAGTATATTGATGAAAAAACTAAAGGATTTTTTTTATAATAAAAATGATATAATAATCGTACTTATAATACTCGCCGTAGCTGCACTGATAATATACACGAGGATCGGAGCTATAATGGACTATCCCGCAAAGCTCGCCAAACAGGCCGCAGCAACAGCAAAGACGACAACAGAACCGGCCACTACGGAAAGAGAGAAAATATCGGTGACCATCGAAGATTCAGACACAGCTTCGACCGTGGCACAGAAGATCTATGATGCAGGTCTCATATCATCCGCATCGGAATTCGAAGAATATATCACAAGCTCCGGCAAAGAATCCTCTATCAAAGCCGGCACATATGAGATACCAATTAGCTCTTTGCAAGAAGAGATCTTAAATATTATAACTGAGTAAAAACCATTTAATAAGGAGGCAATCATGGCTCTAGTTACTACAAAAGAGATGTTTGAAAAAGCATTGACACAGGATTATGCAGTAGGTGCATTCAATGTCAACAACATGGAGATCATTCAGGGTATAGTAGAAGCTGCACAGGAAGAAAAAGCTCCTCTGATCCTTCAGGTTTCCGCAGGTGCAAGAAAATACGCAAAGCCTGCATATCTTTTAAAGCTGGTCGAAGCAGCTATAATGGATACAGGTCTTGACATTGCGCTCCACCTCGACCACGGCGAAGATTTCGACATATGCAAGAAATGTGTAGATGACGGATTCACTTCCGTAATGATCGACGGTTCCAAGCATCCTTTTGAAGAAAACATGCGTCTTACAAAGGAAGTCGTAGAATACGCACACAGCAAAGGTGTTGTAGTAGAAGCCGAACTCGGAAAGCTTGCAGGTGTTGAAGACAACATCAAGGTAGATGCAAGAAATGCTACGTTCACAAATCCTGAAGAAGCTGCTGAGTTCGTTGCAAAAACAGGCGTTGATTCTTTGGCTATAGCTATCGGCACCAGCCACGGCGCATACAAGTTCAAGGGCGACCCTTACCTTGATTTTGAAAGACTCAGAGAGATCCACAAGCTTATCCCTGATACACCTCTCGTTCTTCACGGTGCATCGACAGTACTTCCTGAATTCGTGTCAAAGTGCAATGAATACGGCGGAGACATCCCCGGAGCTCAGGGCGTGCCTGAAGATATGATCAGAACGGCTACAAAAGACGGTATCTGCAAAGTAAACATCGATACTGACCTGAGACTTGCGATGACTGCAGAGATAAGAAAGCATTTCGTAGAGCATCCTGCTGATTTTGACCCTAGAAAGTATCTCGGACCTGCAAGGGACGCCATCAAGCGTATGGTACAGCACAAGATCAGAAACGTACTCAACGCATCAGGCAAAAGATAGATTTGACAGAATATCAGGACACAATCCTGCTTTAATGTGCTAAACCTGCAATAGCACTGTTATTAATTTTCACTAATATTTCCTCCTTTGTTTTGAATGCGGTTGGCTGACCACATCCATATTAACGCAGGAGGATTTATTAAATTATACTGAAAGCTAAAGCCTTTTAATCTCCCCGCCATAGCCGGGGGATTATTGATCCGCTATCGTTCGTCGTATCCTTCGCTAAAGCTAAACATAACAAAACCTCCTAGGATAAACAGCTTTTTTATTTCAACTGTCTGCCTAGGAGGCAGCATATCACCGGGCTGAGATTTTTCCCCTCGGTTTTTCACGTATCCTTCTTTAAATCAGGTTATTTGTTATATTTTTCCATCAGCTCCTGCGCATACTCAAGCCGTACATTCTTTTCAGCTACCATCTTTTTAACTATTTCTTCGAGCATTTCACCGCTTGCTCCCGCTACTGCCGCAAGGTTCCTTGCATGAAGTGACATGTGCCCTCTCTGTATTCCTTCTGTTGCCAGCGCCTTCATAGCTGCAAAGTTCTGCGCCAGACCTACGGATGCGATAATCTCGCCAAGCTCGGCTGCAGTCTTTACACCTAGCATCTTTACAGCGACTTTAGCTGCCGGATGGATCTTGGTTGCACCGCCTACGAGGCCTACTGCCATAGGGATCTCTATAGTACCTACGAGGTCACCGTCCCGGTTCTTTTCCCATGTCGTCAGCGGTTTGTACTGGCCTGTGATCGCCGCATATGAATGTGCTCCTGACTCAATAGCTCTTGTATCATTTCCTGTAGCAATGACTACAGGGATAATACCGTTCATGATCCCTTTATTGTGTGTCGCAGCTCTGAACGGATCTGCGTCTGCAAATGCATATGCCTTGAGGATTCCGTCGATAACGTCTTCACCGAGGACATCTTTCTTCATAATGACTCTGGATCTTGCAAGTCTGTAGATCGCCAGGTTCGAAAGTATCCTCAGGTAAGCTTTTCCGCCTGTGAGTTCCTCGAGGAAAGGCGACACAGCTTCAGCCATCGTATTTACTGCATTGGCACCCATAGCGTCGAGAGTATTGACCTTGAGGTGTACGATGACCATAATTCCTTCCTTTGTGTCGATGATCCTTGCCTCGACATCTTTTACTCCGCCGCCGAATTTTACGAGAGTAGGGTCTTTTTCATTACATATCTCGATGATCTTGTCTTTATGCTCTTCGATTATGATCTTTGCATACTCCGGGTCATCGATATCAGTGAGTTGGATCTGCGAAATCATGACTGTTCCGGTATTGCTTGCAAAAAATCCACCGCTCGGTCTTGCAGTCTTGGCAGCATTGCTGGCAGCTGCTATTACCGAAGGTTCTTCTGTCACCATAGGGATAACATATTCCCTGTTATTGATTATGAAATTTACAGCAACACCCATCGGCAGTGAAAATCTGCCGATAACGTTTTCTACCATATTATCTGCTTTTTCCATATCCAGAGAATCCGGTTCCTGGAGCGTTTTCTGCTCTTCCTCAGTAAGACCTGCAAATTCTGCAACTTCCTTCATTCTCTCGTCTGTTGTAAGTTTGAAAAAACCCGAATAACTACTTGACTTCATTTTGCTCCTCCGTTTCTTGACTTGTGTATTTCCGGCACATTTCTGTTTCCGGACTTATAAATATTCCTGATATTTTTCCCGCTTTTTTATCTTTCGTCCAGATCTATCTTCATTCTCATAAAAGCAGACCCCATCGATTTCCCCAGGCTGTCGAGCCTCAGCGACATAGTTGCACCTCCGCCGAGTGCATGGTGCATGACAAAGTTCATTCCGCAAAGCGAATCAACATCATATCTTATTATCTCACCCTTGACCATATCTCCGAAATAATTTTTTACTTTTTCTACGGTAAGAACTTTTTTGAGGAATTCATAATCTGCAGGATCTCTTGCATATACGCATACATTGCTCGTATCGCCTTTATCGCCGGATCGTCCGTGTGCCAGCGTGTTAAGATATACTTCTGTCATTTATTTCACCTCCAGTATATGTGATTCCATTTCAACTGCGTCTCTCGGGATGAATGTCGGCCACAGACCTATGACTTCGCGCACTTTCGCACGTCCGCCAAAGAAACTAGCCCCTGGAGGACCATTCAGCTGAAGCGGCGATATCTCAGGAATGATTTTTTTTGCCTCTTCCTTGTCGTTTGTTCTGAGTGCGATACGGAGAACTACCTCGTTCTGCTTTCTGAGCATATCATCATCGATCTCTGCCACATCAAGATGCAGTGCATTGAGTCCTATGTAATCGATTCTGATATCCTCATATTTCAAATTTCTGCGTTTCATCTTCTTCATCAGGATCTCTGCCGCATACTGTGCTTTTTCATAAGCCTCCGGCCATGCAAAGCTCAGATATGTTTCGACCTTGTATCCGGCATGATATCCGACACATAATTTCAGCTGTTCCGGTCTTTCCTTTCCCTTTATATTGCCGACCTTTACACGATCCCTGCCTTCCTGTACCAGTGTCGCACGGCTTACGTCAACGTTGACATCAGGTGTTATATAGTTCGCCGGATCATGGACTTCATACAGAAACTGCTCCTTGCAGGTCTGCTCTGAGATCAGACCGCCGCAGTCCGGTGCTTTCGTTATATAAAAACTGTCTTCTGTAAGCTCTGCGATAGGGAATCCCAGATCATCCATATCAGGCACACTGCGCCAGTCATAATCGAAGTTTCCTCCAGAGCCCTGTCCGCCGCATTCGAGCAGGTGACCAGCCATGATTCCTCTTGCGAGATTGTCGTAGTCATCTGCAGCCCATCTGAATTCATGTTTCAGAGGAGCGAGAAACAGTGCCGAGTCAGCCGCACGACCTGTTACCACAACGTCTGCATCCTGTTCAAGGCACTCCTCGATAGGTTCGTGACCGTGGTAT
>CAVEWO010000169.1:0-4448 GCA_963619345.1 Bacteroidaceae bacterium | reverse complement strand
GTTGGCCCTGTCGGGCCCTGAGGGCCGGTCGGCCCTGTGACACCCTGTATGCCGTCAAGCCCTGCCGGGCCTATCTCGCCCGTTGGACCTGTCGGCCCTGTGATGCCAGTCGCACCAGTTGCTCCTGTCGGACCCGGAAATCCCACCGGTCCCTCCGGGCCCATTGGACCTTCCTGACCACGAGGACCCCTTTGACCAGGACATCCCCTCGGCCCCATCGGACCTGTCGGTCCGGTCGAGCCTCGCTGCTGACAGCAGTCATTATTATAACCGCAACAGCAATCATTGTTCGGATTATTGAAAAGCATGATATTCCTCCTTACAGATATACCATATCCCTGTTTTTCCCACCAACTCTTCTCTGCAGAGCCTGCGCCCTGCACTTTGCATGATACCGGAAATACCAGTATCCTTATTTAATTTATGCCTCCCGATATCACTCGGTTACAAACAGGCGCTCAAAATATTTCTGGTTTTCGATTACCTCTTTTGATGACGGTCTGATCAGTGCCGCTCTCAGATGATACTGCCATGCCCTGCTGTGATCGCCGATCCGATCATAGCATACACACAGCTGCATTAAAGGGATATAGCCGCGGCAGTCGCCGTAGTCGAACCCGCCGTACTTCGTGCAGTCAGGAGCCGCAAACGCCTGCTCATACCAGTAGGCAGCCGTCTCATAATCATTGCGTTCCATAAAACATGTGCCTATTTCACAGCATATCTCCGCCCTCGGAACATCATATCTGAAACTATAAAAAAGACTGTCGAGTCTCATCTGCTGTTCTCCGAGAAACTTGCAGCACAAAGACCTCTGCAGGCACGCATCTATCAGGTTTTCACGCCACGCGCCCTTTTCTGCGATAAACCTGTCAAACACAGAGATCGCGTCTTCATACCGCCCGTGAGCGTAAAGCTCCCTGCCGTAGTAAAACAGCTGCCGCGGCTCGCACAGCTCGCCGCGCTCGAGCATAGACTCGTATATTCTGAGATTTCTATCGGGGTCTCCTGCACCATTTTTGCGATGTTCTATCGCAATATCTGAATGTATCACCTTCCCCGACGGCACGACAGCTTCGTGTACCCGCCCTTTCCATATGAAGCTCTTACCGTTTCTTATCCAGCGCTCCCGATAATATGAAAAAGCCGGATGTCCGTCACGATCGAATCTCGTCAGATATTTCATCATCACTACATCCGTATCAGGATCGAGCTCCGACTTCAGCTCTTTCATCTTTTTCAACTCTCTCTCCGTGACTATATCGTCTGCATCCAGCCACATCCAGTAATCCATCGACGCTTTCCCGCATGCAAAATTCCTGGCTGCAGCGAAATCATCATCCCACTCAAAGTCAAACACATTCTGCGTATAATGCCATGCTATCTCCTTCGTGCGATCCTCCGACCCGGTATCCACTATTATCATCTCATCTGCGAGCTCCTTCACCGAATCCAAAGCCCTCGCGAGCACATCCTCTTCATTCTTCACGATCATGCACAGACTGATACTAATCATTATAAATTACCCCCTGTTTCTGCGTCGTACCACAACACCAAATACCTCTTATTTTCGCCGCACATCGTATAACTACTATCTATATTATTCAACAGCTCCCATTTCGTCCGCACATTTTGCAGCTTATAGTGTACCTGTTATCTCCAGTTGTGCACAGCGATTTCAGCCATAAAGCGGGAATATCCTATGTAAAATGGCGGAAATCTGGAAATTACTGGCAGCCGCCAATATGCAAACTGTGCGTCTTCGATAATCATCTGGAATATTTCAGCCATATGCTCACAACCCGGACAAGAAATGGCGGAAATCTGGAAACTGATCAATAGCCAAGCCACGAACTGTGCTACAGGAAAACGATTCGACCGGTCTCATATAGATATAATTTACATTTTTCAGCCACAGCACCTTATATATAGCACAGTTTTGGCTGAAACAGTAGTGCAAAGACTACCACACCAAACCGCGATCACGCACGCACCGATCCGCCAATCCGCAATCATCGCTTTACATCGCCTTTGACCATATGATATCATTATATGATCGGAATATTAGAAATCATACCGGGCACACAGCAGTAACAGCCACATCATTTATTCAAAACAGGAATACAAACAGATATATGAAAAAACGCAAAAAGAAAAAATTTCTCAAAAGGCTGCTCATAGCATTAAAGCGCGAACTCCGCGAGCACAAAAGCTCATTCATCGCGTACAACATCTTCAGAGCACTAGTGATAATAGTAATGATATTTACGATATTCAACAGGAACTTTGAAAGTTCTTTCCTTTGCCTGCTGACGCTTTTACTTCTAACAGTTCCGAGCCTCATGCAGGTCGCACTCAAAATAGAGCTGCCGACAGTTCTCGAGATCACACTGCTGGCATTCATCTTCGCCGCGGAGATACTCGGCGAGCTCTGCAACTTTTACACGATATTCCCTTACTGGGATACCGTGCTACACACGCTTAACGGCTTCCTGATGGCTGCGATAGGGCTCTCTCTGGTGCAGCTGCTCAACAACAGCGACCGCCTGCTTTTCCAGCTCTCGCCGCTCTTCACATCTATCGTATCGTTCTGTTTCTCGATGACGATAGGCGTGCTGTGGGAGTTCTTCGAATTCAGCATGGACAGATTTTTCGAGCTCGACATGCAGAAAGACACCGTGGTCCACAAAATATCTTCTGTAATGCTGAATCCAGCCGGCGAAAACGTACCTGTCGTGATAAAGAACATCCACGACGTCACGGTTTCAGGCACTGATCTGGAACTTGGAGGCTATCTCGACATAGGTCTGATCGACACCATGGCCGATCTGTTCGTCAACTTCATCGGCGCAGCAGTCTTCTCGATACTCGGGTATTTTTACGTAAAAAACAGGGAACAGAATTCCGTTGTCGGAAAACTCATTCCCCGTAAAAAAGACAAAGATAAGGATTATTTAGCTGAACAGGATCAATGATCACAGCTTTTTCTCAAGACACATTAGTTCGACTCCATCGATCCCGTTGAACGATGTGCACGGCACGACAACCGCTTTTCTGATCATTTGCTTACCTCCTGAAACCCTGTTTTTCTGTTTCGTCTTCCCGAAATATATATCTGTACCAGTACGGCTGCAACGAGTATGATACTTATCCACTGCGATACTGAAAACATCAGAAATCCGCCTCGCGCCTCGTCTCCTCTGAAAAACTCCAGGCTGAACCTTGCCGGTGCATACAGCAGTATATAAGCCCAAAGCACGCTTATCTTCCATTTCGCGCGTTTTGCAGCATACACGAGAACAACGAATATCGCTGTTTCCACGACCGCTTCTATCGCCTGTACAGGCAGCAGCGGCACACCGTTCGGTGCGATATGCGACGAATGGTAGGTTATGCTGAATGGCAGATCGGCTTCGGCACCGTAGCAGCAGCCCGCAAGCAGACATCCGATCCTGGCTATGCCGTGCGCAAGTGCGAATCCCGGTATCAGCACCGGAAAAAAGTCAACTATATCCTTTTCATATCTTACTGCCATGTAACCGGCAAGGGCCAGGGCTCCGATAAAACCGCCGTAAAATACCATCCCACCGCTGATGTACTTGTTTACTGCAAGCCCAAAACTCATTTCGCCCGACAGTATATCACGAATTATATTTCCTGTAGACAGAAACAGGTAAAGCACCTTGGCTCCTGCAACAGCACCGAGAGCGCCGAAGATGAATATGTATGCCGTATCATCTCTGTCCAGCCCGAATTTCCTGCAAGAAAATAAGGCATATGCCATTGCCAGACATATGCCCGAGACTCCGATAAGTCCATATACAGGAACAGCTCGGCCGAAGATCATCAAAGTTTCCACTGTCATCTTCTCCTAAACAACAAGACCCGCGATACCTGCCAGCCCTACACATGCCACACATGCCGCAAAGAATATCGCTCCGCCTATAACACCTATTACCGACAGTATAAAGCCTGCCGTCCTGATGTTGTCATCATAACCTTCTTCTTTTGACTTTGACGCCATTATCACGCCTATCACACCAAGTACCACCGATAGCAGTGACGAATATCCGAAAAACCACAGCACTACGGATATTATACCCAGTACGAGTGACGCGATAGCTTCGTTCTTTCCGGGGATCTCACCATTCGGCCGGTATCCTCCCATGTTCTGATTGTTGTTTTGTGGCTTCATTGTGTTTCTCTCCTTCTGGAATATAGAATTTTAAATGCATTGCAACGCCCACGGGAACCTGGCTCCGCACGCACTGCACTTTTCCGGCCTCATCGAATCGTTTGGTTTAGGGCCTCGAGGCACCGAACCGTAATAATACCATTTTTTTATGAGTTCGCCGCATTCAGGGCACGAATCGATCATCTTCTCCCCGCATACGCCGCACGTATCGCCCGGTCTCACTCGCTTGAAATCGGTCTTCAGATGGCCGTTT
>CAVEWO010000168.1:0-4453 GCA_963619345.1 Bacteroidaceae bacterium | reverse complement strand
CGCTGGGACAGGGATTTGCCGCAGCAGGCGGAATGGCGATCGCAAACAGGCTCAGCGGTGATCCGGGAAGGATATACGTGCTGCTCGGAGACGGCGAGATCCAGGAAGGTATCGTCTGGGAGGCAGCTATGTCCGCTGCTCACTACAAGCTTGACAATATGGTGGGCATTCTGGACTACAATGGACTCCAGATCGACGGAAAGAACGAGGACGTCATGACTGTAGCGCCTGTAGCCGACAAATTCAGAGCTTTTGGGTGGAACGTCCTGGAGATAGACGGACATGATTTCGAAGAGATACTGGGAGCTTTTGCAAAAGCCAGAGAATGCAAGGGAAAGCCGACGATGATCGTGGCAAAGACCGTAAAGGGCAAAGGCGTATCGTTCATGGAAGACAATGCAGGATGGCACGGCAAGGCGCCTAACGATGAAGAAACTGAACAGGCAGTAGCAGAACTTGGAGGTACGATGTAATGGCAGACAAAATGGCAACGAGACAGGCTTATGGCAAGACCCTGATAAAACTGGGAGAGCAGTATCCCGATCTGGTGGTCATGGATGCAGACCTTTCCAAATCGACACAGACCGCGGAGTTCGGCAAGACATACCCTGAGAGGTTTTTCAACATGGGCATCGCAGAACAGAACCTCTATGCGACAGCTGCAGGCATCGCGCTTTCGGGCAAGACGGTGTGCGCGAGCACATTCGCAATGTTCGCTGCAGGCAGAGCATTTGAGATAATAAGGAATTCTATCGGCTATACGAAAGCCAATGTAAAGATCTGCGCTACGCATGCCGGTATAACCGTAGGCGAAGACGGAGCGAGCCATCAGACATTTGAGGATATCGCTCTGATGAGAACCATCCCGGGCATGACTGTCATCAACCCGTCAGACGGTGTATCGGCAGCCAAGCTGCTGGAGCAGGCGGTCGCTATGTACGGACCTTGCTATGTCAGACTTGGACGTGCGGCAGTTCCTGTATTTTACAAGGAAAGCGATGAGATAACGCTCGGAAAGGCGAACGTTGTAAGAGATGGAAATGACATCACTGTCATAGCTGCGGGAATAATGGTAAATGAAGCTGCCATGGCGGCTGAAGCACTCGCAAAGGAAGGCATCGATGTGAGAGTGATAGACATGCACACGATCAAGCCGCTCGACGAAGAGATCATCATAAAGGCTGCGAAAGAGACAGGCGCGATAGTCACTGCCGAGGAACATTCAGTGATCGGCGGACTCGGCAGCGCGGTGGCAGAAGTGGTTGTGAAGAACGCACCGGTGAAGATGGCTATGGTCGGACAGCACGACACATACGGTGAGTCGGGAAAGCCGGATGAACTCAAGAAGAAGTACGGCATGACGAGCGACGATATCATCTCAGCGGTAAAGTCACTGCTGTAAATACTGAGTCATAAACTCCTCTTTTCGTAATAGATTTCTAGTATGGATCATTACGAGGAAAGGAGTTTTTGTTTTGAAGAAAATAAACAGAGAGAAAGACGGCGCAAAGGCCGGAAGCGGCAGGCTGCAGGGAGGCAGGAAAAAGCTCATAGCTGCTGGGATCGCTGCTGTCGTGCTGATCTGCGCAGCACTGGTATCTGTAAGATTTATCGGCGGAGATACACCTGTAGACTTCAGCGAAGTAGCGGAGAAAGACATGCCTGACGACATCATCTCAGATATCATACCTGAGTACAGATCGCTCGAGAGGGCGCTGGCATGTGCGATAGACGATGATGTATACGTGGTGGTCACGCGCGGTGAAAAGCCGACGTCGGGATTCAGCGTCAGTGTAAAGAAGCTCGTTCTTGAAGAGAAAGACGGAAAGGAAAACCTGATCGTATATGCCCTGTTTGAAGACCCGAAGAAGCAGACTGCGATATCGCAGATACTTACATATCCGGTCAAGGTCGTGAAGACCGATCTCAAGTCTCTGCCCGATACGATAGAGCTGAGGATACAGTACTGATCCCGCACCATAACAGTGTCGTGCAGCTTTCACATAACCTTCACGAAAATGCGCCGGTTTCAAAGAATATAGCCCGTAAATCCCCATAAAAAGTTGAAAACAGCTACCGCATATAGTAAAATTAAAATGTATGTTTTGCAATATAGAAAGGGGCAAAAATGACATATGATCGTATTCAATAATGTAACGAAATATTACAAGTCGAATGTGGGCATTGAAAATGTTTCGGTAAAAATAAACAAAGGGGATTTCGTTTTCCTGGTAGGTCCCAGCGGTGCAGGAAAATCGACTTTTATAAAGCTTATTCTCAAGGAGATAGATGCGGATTCGGGGAGTATCAAAGTAAGGGGAAACGAAGTGACGACACTTTCTAACAGGCAGGTGCCGAAGCTCAGAAGAAACATCGGTATGGTGTTCCAGGATTTCAGACTTCTTCCTAAAAAGACGGTCTATGAAAATGTGGCATTTGCTATGGAAATAATACATCAGCCCAAGAAGCTCATCAGAAAACACGTGACTCAGGTGCTGAGCATGGTGGGGATAGCTTCAAAGGCTGACAAATATCCGGACGAGCTTTCGGCAGGCGAGCAGCAGCGTGTGGCCATTGCAAGAGCGATAGTAAATAAACCCAGGATACTGATCGCTGACGAGCCGACAGGAAATCTGGACCCTGATACGGCATGGGAGATAATGCAGCTTCTCGATCAGATCAATATGAGGGGCACCACGATAGTTATGGTGACACACGCGAAAGATATTGTCGACAAAATGGGTAAGCGTGTCATTGCTATAGAAAAAGGCAGGATAGTGAGAGACGAGTTTGGCGCATACGGGTATGAGGAAGCCCTTGCTGAAATGGAGATGACTGACGATACGCTTAAGAGCAAGCGCACGTTCAGATCCAGATTCAGGAGAGGGGGCGACGAGTGGTGATAAAGCGATTTTTTTACACATTGAAGCAGGCATTTCTGCAGGTGCTGAGAAACAGGGCGATGTCGCTGGCGTCGATATTCGCGATCACGGCTATGCTGCTGATACTGAGCCTTTTCTTTATACTTGTGATAAACGTGAACACTGCTGCACAGACGATACAGCAGGACTACGATTCGATAGAAGTGTATCTGGAGGATGATGTCACAGAGGAGCAGGCTGATACGATCATCGATGATCTGAGGACTCAGGACGGAGTCGAGGATGCATACTACAAGAGCAAGGAAGACGCCATGGCGGAATTCAAGACCAGATGGGGAGAAAACGGGTACCTGCTGAACAGCCTTCAGGACAATCCGCTCCCGAACTCTGTCGTAATTATGATAGGTGATCTCGAAAAGGCAGATTCGCTGGCTGAAAAGGCGGCTGAATACGACGGAGTCGAGGACGTCAAGTTCTACAAGGACACTGTAGACAAGCTGCTTGGAGCGACGAAGTTCGTCCAGATCGCAGCCGTAGTGGTGATGATATTCCTGATCATAGTATCGATCGTGGTCGTGTCGAACACGATCAAGCTTACGGTGTTCAACCGTGCGAACGAGATAAACATCATGAAATATGTGGGGGCGACGAACTGGTTCATACGAGGACCGTTCCTGGCTGAGGGGATCATAATAGGCGTGATCTCGGCAGGCATATCGATAGGACTGTCGGCGCTGATATACAGGCAGATAGTCAAGGCGATAGGCGATCAGCTGCTTTCCGTGCTGTCGATGCCGATGGTTCCGGTCGGATTCCTCGTATATAACTTTACGTGGATATTCCTGGCACTCGGTATAAGCATAGGAGCATGCGGAAGCATGATATCGATGAGAAAATTCCTTGATGCGTGATGAACGGGCAGAAACATGGAAACATCCGTGACAGGCAGAAAGATATTTGAAGCATTTAGATAAAGCGTTGTAATTACAGAAACGGCAGTAACAGCAGTTAGCAGGAGGAAGAGGTATGAGAAAAAAACGGTTGATGATCATCATGGCATTTCTTATGGCATTTCTTATGTGCATGCAGACTTCAGTTGCCAGTGCGGCTTCACTGAGCGAGATAAGGGATCAGATAAAACAGAAGGAAAGTCAGCTCAAGGAAGGCCAGTCAAAGGAAAGTGATCTGGCATCGCAGATGCTCGATCTTGAAAAGAAGATACAGAGCATGCAGGACAGCATAAATCAGCTTGACGCAGCTATAAGCGAGGGCGAAGCGAAGCTGACGACCCTTGAGGCTGAGCTGAAGGAGGCCGAGGAAAAAGTGGAAGTGCAGAACGACAATCTGGGAAGCAGACTCAGGAACATGTACAAGAACGGGACTATCGGATTCGTCGATGTGCTGCTTGATTCCGGCAGCTTTACGGAATTCCTGACAAACCTTGATATGGTAGAAAAAGTATACTCCAGTGATAAGGAAGTGCTCACAGGACTTCAGGATGCATACGATGAGATAGACAAGAAAAAGAAGGAAGTCGAGAATCTCCAGGCGGAACTCAATGAGTCTAAGAA
>CAVEWO010000167.1:0-4461 GCA_963619345.1 Bacteroidaceae bacterium | reverse complement strand
GGGTACAGACATACGAAGCTCCATGATACAGGTGATATAGTGACAGAAGTGGAATTCGTTCTCGAGGAGGGCGACCGCACTCAGATAAAGGCGAAGATGACCGAACTGATGGAAAAGAGAAATTCCAGACAGCCGGTGAATTTTCCGAGCGCGGGCAGCTTTTTCAAAAGACCGGAGGGATATTTTGCCGGAAAGCTGATACAGGACGCAGGTCTCAAAGGGCTTTCTGTGGGCGGAGCTCAGGTTTCGGAGCTTCACAGCGGCTTTATAATAAACAGGGGCGGGGCGACAGCGACAGATATCCTGCAGCTTATGGAGATGATCCAGGCGAGAGTCTTTGAAGAATTCGGAGTGAGACTTGAGACGGAGGTAAGGATAATTGGATAATAAGGAGAAAATATCAGACAGGTACAGGCTTGTCTACGATCTGCATACACATACGACATATTCACACGGTAAGGGTTCCGTGGAGGACAATGTAAGAGAGGCATTCAACAAGAGTCTTGATTTCATCGCAATATCGGATCATGGTCCCGGACATCTGTTTTACGGGATAAACAGGAATGAGATTGTTAACATACGCAATGACATAGAACGAATGAACGTGAAATACCCTAAACTCAATGTGAAGATGAGCGTTGAGGCCAATATCATAAAGAGCGGCAATGGACTCGATTTAACCCATGAGGAATTCGAGGAATTCGATTTCGTGATAGCCGGGTATCACTATGGTCTGTTTGGATGCTACTGCGTGAGGAACTGGCTGTGGAATAAGGGATTCAGGCTCGGCGAGGAAAAGCTCAGAAAAAAGAATACCGATATGGTGATACGGGCACTCCGCGAGAATGATATATCGATACTGACGCATCCCGGAGACAAGGGACCATTCGATATAAAGGCTATTGCAGAAGTCTGTGCAGAAACGGATACGCTGATGGAGATAAATACGTGGCACGGCCATATGACTGTCGATGAGATAAAGATAGCGGCGCAGACAGAGGATGTGAAATTCATAATCAGCAGCGATGCGCATACACCGGACAGAGTCGGAGACTTTGAGGAAGGCGTGCAGAGAGCGCTGGATGCAGGTCTGGATATAAGCAGGATAGTGAACATAGAGGAGATAAAATGAAAGCAGTGATCGTAACAGGATTATCCGGAGCAGGAAAGACGCAGGCAATAGACTGTCTGGAAGATATGGGCTACTACTGCATAGACAATATGCCGCCGGCACTGATAAAAAGCTTTATAGATCTCACTGGGAAAGGGAAAGGCATAGACAAGGCTGCATTTGTTATAGATGTAAGGGGCGGCAGGCTTTTTGACGATCTTAAAGATTCGTTGGACGAGCTGCAGAAGGATGATATCGACTATAAGATACTGTATCTGGAAGCATCGGATCGAGTACTGCTGCGAAGATACAACGAAACGAGGAGACAGCATCCCCTTTCGGAGGGCGGTACTGTAGCAGCAGGTCTGAAGCTGGAGAGAGAACGTCTCGAGGTACTGAGAAAAGAAGCAGACTATGTAATAGACACTTCTAACATGAAGACTGCACAGCTCTGGGTGGAGATCAAGCACCTGCTGACGACCGGCGAGAATCAGAAGACTTTCATCATCAATATAATGTCGTTCGGGTACAAAAGGGGTACGCCGATGGCTGCTGACATGGTGTTTGACATGAGATTCATACCGAATCCTTACTATGTGAAATCGCTGAGGCCGCTCACAGGCAACAATGCGAAAGTAAGCAGGTATGTTCTTAAGCACAAGGTCACGAACGATTTTCTCAATAAAGCCATGGATATGATTGAGATGCTGGTGCCTTTTTATATCAAGGAGGGAAAATACAGCCTGAATGTATGCATAGGATGCACGGGCGGTCATCACAGATCTGTAGCGGTAGCCAATGAACTACATCGCAGACTTCAGGAAAATGGAAGAAGGACGACGCTGGAGCACAGAGATCTGTAGGCTGCAGCGGCAGTTTCATAACAGCAAACAGGCACCTCTCTGAATTATTCGGAGAGGTTTTTGCATACAGAGCAACGACCTGGGTATCTAGTACGCGCCGAATCTGTAAAAATGCGCAGATCATGATCACGGCTAGTGGAGCAGGTATGTGATAAATAAAGGAAAGAAGACGGAGGGAACGGATGTCATTTTCATCTGAAACGAAAAACGAGCTGGCGAGGATAGTACCTGAGAAGAAGTGCTGTATGCTTGCGGAAATCGCAGGATTCATGCGTATCGCAGGCAGTGTGCAGCTGGCAGGCGGCGGAAGATTCAAGATAATCATGACTACTTCAAACCCGGCAGTCGCCAGGCACTACAAGACGTTGATAAAGACGTATTTTTCAGTGGATCCGCTTGTCGGCATGGGTCAGGAGAAATCGCTGAAAAAAGGGCATGAGTACATGCTTTACATAGGGCCGGAGGAACTGAGTGAACAGATACTGAGAGAGACTGGCATCTTGATGGTAAAGGAAGGCATGAATTTTATCAGCGATGGTATATACGACGGGCTGATAAGGACGAAGTGCTGCAGGAAGGCGTATCTGAGGGGCGCGTTCCTTGGCGGCGGTACGGTTAACAATCCTGAGAAAGAATATCATTTTGAGATAATGACCGGCACCGAGGTACTGGCAAAGGAGATGCGAAAGCTGATCAACAGCTTTGTGGACATCAATGCGAAGATAATCGTGCGTAAAAAAGGCTATGGAGTGTATCTGAAATCGGGCGAGCAGGTGCGTGATGTGATCGGGATCATGGGTGCATCACAGCAGTTTTTTAATTTCGACCAGATCATGATGATGAAAGGACTCAAGTCGCAGACATACAGGATAAACAATCTTGACAACGCCAACATAGACAAGGCGCTCAAGGCTGCCGAGCATCAGATAGGGTGCATCAACAGGATCAAGGAGAAGCGCGGGTTGGATTTTCTCTCTGCGAAGCTCAGGGAGGCCGCGGAAATGAGGCTCGAAAATCCTGACGTCGGAATAGAAGAGCTCGGGAAAATGATGCGCCCGCCGCTTTCCAAATCTGGTATAAACAACAGGCTGCGACGCATTGAAGAAATCGCAAAGGAGCTGTGATCTCTATGAAACATGTTGAACTTGTAACGGTGAAGGATTTTTTTGCAGAACACAGCGAGCTGCAGGGCTACGGTATGCTGACTAGAAATGTTTCTGATATAAAGCACTGCAATGCGGGCATGTTCGGTGATGGCGTGCTTGGCACGCTGCTGGTGCCTGACAGGAATGATCTGTCGTCAGCTGCGCTGAAATGCGGATTTTATCTTGACCGCGAGAAGCTGATTATAATCGATGATGACGGCGATGCAGAGGAAATGTTGGGGAACATGGTGAAGACGGAGTTTTTTGAGGACAGTGACCCGGCATTCGTGCTGTTCGAGATGATAGATTTCCTCGTGCGTGACGATCTCGTTTTTCTTGAGGAGCACGAGCGGAAGCTGGATGACATAGAGGATATGGTGACGGATGATGATGCGGAGATACCGGAGGATCTGAACGGGTTAGTGTCTCAGTACAGGAAGGATCTGCGCGAGCTGACCGGTTACTACAAGCTGTTGGCGGATGCGATGGATGTGGTCGAGGCGTTCCTTGCGAAGATCGGGGATGAGAGAAATCAGCAGTTTTTCGCATTTTTGGGCAACAAGGTGGACAGGCTATATCACGAGGCGACGGGGATCGCAGAGTATGTGCTGCAGATCAGGGATATCCACCAGTCGAAGATAAGCTCGCAGCAGAACAAGGTGATGCAGCTGCTGACGATCGTGACGACGATATTCATGCCGCTTACGTTGATAACGGGCTGGTACGGCATGAATTTCCGCGGGATGCCGGAACTTTATTTCAAGTATGGATATGCGTCGGTTATCGTGATCTCAGCGGTGACAGTCATTATAGAGATAATATTTTTTAAGAAGAAAAAGTGGTTCTAGCTGTGCGGCGGCATGCAGAGTTAAACCGTCTGCGGGAGATGGCAGTTCGGAAGGTAAACAAAAGCTATATCTGAAAGTATGTGGCGGCACCACTTTTGTTCTGTGAAAAGGAAATGATATGGAAAAAGGAAATATAGTTGAAGTCAGAATCGAGGATATGAGCGGCGAGGGCCAGGGTATCGGAAAGACTGCCGACGGGTTCGTGGTGTTCGTGCCGGGAGCTGTTGCGGGCGATGTCGTGCGCGCTGAGCTGACGAAGGTAAAGAAGAGCTACGGGTTTGCGAGACTGCTCGATGTGCTGGAGGAGTCACCGGATCGTACTGATGAATTCGACTGTGAGTTTTTTGAAAACGGCTGCGGCGGCTGCCAGTTCGGAAGGCTGCGTTACGGGGCGCAGCTGGCGCTCAAGGAGGGTCAGGTGAGAAGCAGGCTGGAGCGAATAGCCTGTCTGCAGGATCCGGTGATCAGACCGATCATCGGGATGGATGATGAGG
>CAVEWO010000166.1:0-4466 GCA_963619345.1 Bacteroidaceae bacterium | reverse complement strand
TTTATATACAGATTATAGGAAACGGAGAGCTGGCGGCGGTGACAAGGATGCAGTCGATGATAGCTCTTGAGGGCGGAAATACGCGTGGGATCATTTACGACAGGAACGGATCGCCTCTTGTTGCCGATAAAAAACGTTTTGTCTATATAATAAAGAAGAAAAAGATGGACAGTGAGGCTTTGCGTATCCTTGAGCATATCGGCGCGCATGAGGTCCTCAACGAGGAGAGCGAGTATGCAGTCTACAGCTCTGAGTCTTATGAAAAATGTGCAGGCCGCAGGCTGATATCCGGATATGGAGCATATATACTGCAGGCATCAGCGCGATACAGCGATGAGCAGACGGCAGTGCATCTTATAGGGTATGTGAACAGAAGCGATTCATCGGGCGCTGCGGGACTGGAGCTGATGTACGATGATCAGCTGTCCGGATTCAACCGCAGGATATATGCGGTAGCGGATGTAAAAGGCGGGATACTTCCGGGAAGAGGGCTTGTGATCACGTCTGACAGCGAGAAGGATTCATCGGTGATAAAAGGAATACGTACGACGGTGGACAAGGAACTTCAGCAGGCCGTCGAGGAGATAATACAGGATGTGGAAAAGGACTGTGCGGTTGTCATTCTGGATGCCTCAGACGGGGGCATTGCGGCTATGGCGTGCACGCCGTCTTTTGATCCCAATGATGTAGGCGCGCACCTTGAAAGTAATGGCGATGAGCTTGTAAACAAGGTGACTCAGGGCGAGTATGCACCCGGGTCTGTTTTCAAGATCGCAGTCGCGGCCGCGGCACTGGAAACCGGGGTGGATATCGACTGCAGTTATGACTGCACAGGATCGGCGTCAGTCGGATCGCTGCAGGTGAAGTGCGAGACAGGCGACGATGACGGGCATGGCAGCATAGGATTTGAAGATGCCTTTGCCCAGTCCTGTAACAGCTTCTTTATAAAGCTGGGACAGGAGGTTGGTGCTGACAACATAATAGAGGCAGCGCAGAAACTGGGGCTTGGAAAGAAAGTTCTGGCAGGGTATCCTCAGGAGAGCACAGGGCACCTGATGACTTCAGGAGAGCGGTTCGGTGATGCGATAGCGAATCTGTCTATCGGTCAGGGCGAAACGCTCGTTACACCTTTGCAGGTGGCACATATGACTGGGATCATAGCTTCCGGAGGCATCGACAGAGGCGTGCATATGCTGATGGAGGAAGAGGGTGGTGATGAACGCGTGATTTCCGGGAAAACTGCAGGTGCGATAGCCGCCATGATGGAAAAAACGACGGAGAGCGGAACAGGGAGCGGACTGGATATGACAGCGCGTGACGGCAGTGTGGAGGCCGCGGTGAAAACGGGCACTGCAGAGTACAGTGATGGCGAAAATGTCAGGACTCACGGCTGGATCACAGGGTATGCTCCATGCAGCGATCCGGAGTATGTGATAACTGTGTTCGTGGAAGACGGAGGATCCGGATCGGCATCAGCAGGGCCTGTTTTTAAAAAAATACTGGAATATATGAGAAAGTCAGGGAGCTACAGCAGTCCGGCGCTCGCATGATGCGGCACATTGCATGCGAGCCGGGATCCCGACGTGATCTGTCAGGATTCCATCGCGCGCCGGAGTTTTTCGAGAGCCTTTTTCTCTATGCGAGAGACATATGACCTGCTTATCCCCAGATATGCGGCAACTTCACGCTGTGTCCTCGGTGTTGTGCCGAGTATGCCGTAGCGATGTATTATTATCTGTTTTTCGCGGTCAGTCAGCACATTGCCTAGTGCATTGAGCATATCGCGCACCTGTATCCTGGTGTTGATATCGTCGATGACGGCGTCGGGATCAGTGCCCAGTATATCGTTCAGACTGATTTCGTTCCCGTCTTTGTCGGTTCCTATCGGCAGGTTTATAGAGACTTCAGAAGAACTTTTCTTTGATGCTCTTATGCTCATGAGGATCTCGTTTTCGATGCATCTGGCAGCATAGGTGGCAAGTCTGACAGACTTGCCGCTGCGGTAGGTGTTTACAGCTTTTATCAGCCCAATAGTACCTGTAGAGATATAGTCGTCCATGCTTTGAGTGGCAGTGGCGTATTTTTTTGCAATGTGGGCAACGAGACGCAGATTGTGCTCGATAAGTATTTCTCTGGCCTGTTCATCGCCTTTTTCCCATAGTGAGATATAGTACTTTTCTTCTTTGTCGGTCAGTGGTTTCGGAAATGAAACACTCATTCTATGTATCCCCCTCTGTAGATGATCGTGAGCGGATAAAACGCTGCATCATCCGATATTTCAGCGCATTACCAGAGTCTTGCACCAGTGTCACTGGTGTTGCCGGCTTTGGTACTATATGCAGAAATAAGAGGGGAAGTGCCTGACCTCAGAAAAAGAGCATGCTCCTATTTGAGGAGGGCAGTGTCAGCTATTTTCTTTTGAATGAAAGACAGTCTGTACACTGATCCACAGTAGGGTCACATTCGTGTGTTCCTACTGTGATGCAGTCCAGTGAACAATAGTCAGCTGAAACACAGTGGTTCTGACATGTTCCTACTGTACATTTGATGCTTTTGTTCATATCCATTATATTGACCTCCTGAAAAATGTTTTGCATTATTTATTATCCCCGCCTGCGGTAAATTTATCGGAAAAATATTTAGAAAAACGCGGGATAAATGTAAAAATATGGTATAATGTCGTAAAGCGCAGCAAACGTATAATAAAAGGAGATAAGGGGAAAAATGAAAATCAGAAAACTTCCGGACAGCGAAAGGCCGAGAGAAAAGCTGCTGAGAGAAGGTAAAGAGCGGCTTTCCAATACAGAGATACTGGCGATAATAATAGGAAACGGTACGGGCGGCAGGTCAGCGCTTGATCTGGCGTCGGAAGTGATATCGCTTGACAGCACAGGCATAAGATTCCTTGCGGGCTGCAGGCCTGAAGAACTGCAGCGCGTAAAAGGTATAGGAAGTGCCAAAGCATGCGAGATACTGGCAGCGGCAGAGCTGGGAAAACGCATCGCTATCAGGCCGCATAAGGAATGCACTCGCATAGAACGTTCTTCGGACATAGCGGAGCTGTTCATGGAGAAAATGAGATATCACAAGAAAGAGCATTTTGTGACGCTGCTTATAAATGTAAAAGGAGAGATAATCGAAGAAGCGGAGATATCGGTAGGTGATCTGTGTTCAAGCACGACGCACCCCAGAGAGGTATTCGTGGATGCAGTCAGGCGGAGCGCGGGATCAGTCGTTTTCATACATAATCATCCCAGCGGGGATCCGACACCGAGCAGTGCGGATTTCGATACGACGAGGCGGCTGATGCAGGCGGGAGAGATACTGGGGATACCAGTTCTCGATCATATAGTTATAGGTGACGGATGCTATGTCAGCATGAGAGCAGAGGGGATGATGGACTGATCTTGTGATGAGGAGGCTTCCGTGAAACGAGAAAAGAGATCGAAACATTCGCTGATGAGTATTTTCATGATGTTTATGGGACTCGTGCTGTCCGTGAGGCTTCTGGTGCTCACTTCAGTGCAGGCGGGGGAGTGGAAAAGCACCGCGGAAGATATGTCGGTCAGAACAGTTTATGAAACGGCGCCAAGGGGAGATATACTTGACAGGAACGGGGAGACACTGGCGACGAGCAGAGCGGTGTATTCGGTATGTGTGAGCCGTGCAGGCATGGATCGGGATGAGATGCTGGAAACAGCAGCCTCTGTGATGAGTGAGCTTGATGATCTGGGAGAGGATCTGAATGTGACGATTGACCAGGTGCGGGCTGCGGTCTCAGATACGGCATATACGGCGTATATGCCTGTAGTCATTGCAGACGATATTTCGGAAAATGCAGCAGACCACATACAGCAGCAGGGGATAAAGGGAGTGACTGTTTCCACTGAATATGTGAGAAGCTACCCTCAGGGGTCGCTGGCAGCGCATATCCTCGGATATATGGGACGTATCAGCTCTGACGAAGAAAATGAATATGTGAATGAAAAGGGATATAGAAAGGATGCACTGATCGGAAAGGCGGGGATCGAAAAACGCTATGAGGAAAAACTCAGAGGAACTGATTCGGCGCAGCGGTTCCAGGTGGATTCCTCCGGCAGAGTAACAGGTCTGATCAGCAGCAGTAAAGCGAAAAAAGGCAGCGATGTGACCCTGACGATAGATTCAAGGCTGCAGAAGGTGACAGAAGACGCTCTGGAGCAGGCAGTCACAAAAGCCGCAGTTGGAGGTACATTTGAAAGCAGCTACGGGGATTATGCGATGACGCTGGCAAAAAATGCAGCTTCAGGCGCAGCTGTGGCTATTGACGTAAAGACTGGCGAGGTACTTGCCATGGCCAGCTTCCCGGACTATGATCCTAATGATTTTGCAGTAGCTGTGTCAGAAGAGAAATGGGCGTCGCTTCAGCAGGAGAATCCATATGATCCGATGAGTCCGTCACCTATGTACAATACAGCCACGATGAC
>CAVEWO010000165.1:0-4468 GCA_963619345.1 Bacteroidaceae bacterium | reverse complement strand
GTAAGATACTGCCTGGAAAACAAGGCGCTTTTCAAAACTCAGCTCAGGGCGCTTCTCAGAGCAAATGCTGAAGGCAGCATCAGGATCATGATACCGATGGTGACGTGCCTTCAGGAAATAAGAGACGTCAGGGCGCTGATGGCAGAGTGCTGCGATGAACTCAAGGCGGAAGGGAAAAAATTCGATCCCGATGTCCAGGTCGGCATCATGGTGGAGACGCCTGCGGCAGCGGCAACAGCTGATATACTTGCGGATGAAGCGGACTTTTTCAGCATAGGTACCAACGATCTGACCGGTTACATGATGGCGGCAGACCGAGGCAATGCAAAGGTCGCGTATCTCTACAAGACATATCAGCCGGCAGTGCTGAGGATGATCCGAGACGTATGCAGCGCAGCGGCAAAGGCCGGGATAACAGCAGGCATGTGCGGAGAGGCGGCTGCAGATCCGGCGCTGACTCCATGTCTCATAGCGTTCGGACTTGACGAGTTCAGCGTTAGCCCTGAAAAGGTGCTCGAGACAAGAAAGAATATCTCGCTGTGGAGCCTGGACGAGGCGGCTGCAGCAGCGGAAAAAGCGATGGCATTGCATACTGTCGAGGAAGTCGAACAGTTTTTAGATAGCATAAAGAAATAGGGAGGTTGTTAGTTATGAGTATCAAAGTTGCAATCAATGGATTTGGAAGAATAGGAAGACTGGCATTCAGAAAGGTTTTCGGAGATGCAGAGATAGATGTGGCGGCTGTAAACGATCTTACTAAGCCTGAAATGATGGCATATCTTCTGAAGTATGACAGTGTGCAGGGGCCTTACAGAGACCACACTGTTGAAAATACAGACAAGAGCCTGATCGTTGACGGGAAGGAGATCCCGGTTTATTCGTCAGCTGATCCTGAGCAGCTTCCATGGGGAGACCTGGGAATAGACATCGTGCTCGAGTGCACTGGCTTCTTTGCATCAAAGGAAAAATCGCAGGCTCACATCAGAGCAGGAGCTAAGAAGGTGCTTATTTCGGCACCGGCAGGAAACGATCTGCCAACTATCGTATACGGAGTCAACCACGACGTGCTCACTAAAGAAGATACAGTAGTCTCGGGCGCAAGCTGCACGACCAACTGTCTGGCGCCTATGGCAAAGGCTCTGAATGAGTACAGAGAGCTCAGAACAGGATTCATGACGACTATACATGCGTACACAGGAGATCAGATGATCCTGGACGGACCGCACAAAAAGGGCGATTTCAGACGTGCAAGAGCAGGTGCCGTGAATATAGTTCCTAACAGCACAGGTGCTGCAAAGGCTATCGGACTCGTTATCCCTGAGCTGGCAGGGAAGCTGATCGGTTCGGCACAGAGAGTGCCTGTACCGTCAGGTTCGATAACTATCCTCGACGCTACATTGAAGGATACGACAGACAGCGTATCAGTTGAAGGCATCAATGCAGCGATGAAGGCCGCTGCCGACGAGTCGTTCGGATATTCGGAAGAACAGCTCGTATCGAGCGATATCATCGGAATGTCATACGGTTCACTGTTCGACGCTACTCAGACTCTGGCGGAAAAATGCGGAACGCATATCTACGAAGTAAGAGTAGTATCATGGTACGACAATGAGATGAGCTACACTTCACAGCTCGTTAAGACACTGAAGCATATGGGAACGCTTCTGTAAAACTGACTGCAGACCGGCTGCAGTGCTGAATGACGATACCCGGCGCTGCAGCATGGAGACAATAGTTTCAAACTTTCTAATTATCCTCCGGAAAGTTTAAACAATATAATAACAATTCACAGGCGAAATGACCCGAAAGCCGGTGCCGGAGCACCGGTTCGGGTCATTTCGCATTGTGCGCTGCAGCATCAGGGATATAAGAACAAAAGATCCTCTCCTGACATATGATGTTAATGTCATAGTTAGGAGGGATTTTTTTGTATAGAGTCATAGTGATCGGAGGCGGATGGTCGGGCTGTGCTGCGGCGCTGACGGCGAGGAAGGCCGGAGCGGAGGTGCTGCTGCTGGAAAAGACCGATCTGCTGCTGGGGCTGGGAAACGTTGGAGGGATCATGCGCAACAACGGGCGATTCACAGCAGCAGAGGAGAACATAGCGATGGGTTCGGGAGATCTGTTCAGGATAACGGACAGCTGCTCCAGACATATAAACATAGACTTTCCGGGACACAAGCACGCCAGTCTGTATGATGTGACGCTGGTGGAGCCGCATGTGAGACGGCTGCTGCGTGATAAGGGAGTGGATATCAGGTTTATGGCGAGAGCCGTCGACGTCGCCGTGCGGCAAAATAACTGCGAAACGGTGATCGAGAAGATCATCCTTGCGGGCGGCGAAGAGATCGAGGGAGACGTGTTTATCGAGACCACAGGCTCCACCGGGCCGATGGGAAACTGCCTTACATACGGCAACGGCTGCTGCATGTGCATACTGAGATGTCCCGCATTCGGTCCGCGCGTGAGCATCAGCGCCAAAGCGGGAGCCAGCGATATCATGGGAAAGAGAAAGGACGGGTCGTTCGGAGCATTCAGCGGCAGCGGAAAGCTGGAAAAGCGCTCACTTTCAGAGAAGATACAGCAGGAGCTGAATGAAAACGGAGTCGCAGTGATCCCGCTCCCGGAAAAGGCGATAAAGCGCGAGAAGCTCGACATGAAGGTCTGCAAGCAGTACGCGCTCAGTGAATATGCAGAGAACATCGTGCTGCTGGATACGGGTTACGCCAAGATCATGACGCCGTTTTTTGATCTTGAGACGCTGAGGAGGATACCGGGATTCGAGAACGCCAGATATGTAGATCCGTACGCCGGCAGCAAAGGCAATTCGATCCGGTATCTGTCGGTCGCCGAGCGTGAAAACACTATGAAGGTATGCGGCGTGGAGAACCTGTTCTGCGGCGGTGAAAAGTCCGGGCTTTTCGTCGGTCACACTGAAGCGATATCGACGGGAAGCCTTGCGGGTCACAATGCAGTGCGCTGCATGAAAGGAATGAAGCTGCTGGAGCTTCCGCCAGGCATCGCGATCGGAGATCTGATATCCTTTGCAAACGAAAGTCTGAAGACGAGCGACGGGCTGATGAACCGCTATACGTTCGCTGGCGCAGACTATTTCAGGCGTATGAAAGAAAAAGGTCTGTACTCAACAGATATAAATGAGATCTGCAGCCGAGTCAGACGGTACGGACTGGATGGGATATACGAGGAAAAGCTGCTGTAGGGTCGCGCAGTGTCGCAGCCGGGCCGTCATGCAAAGGCGCAGCGCGCGGCATGCCGGGGATTTGCAGGAAGAGTGAGGCGGCCGGCGGACTCCGGCGTTTGCCGGGCAGCGCGCGGCATGCCGGGGCGGTGTGGCACGCCGCCCGATCGGACGCAAAAAAACAGCACCGGAGGGGTAATGATCCGGTGCTGTTTTCAATACTCCGTTTCAGATATTATATCTGAGATCAGTGACCGAATTCATCGAGGTCACTGTATAATTCCTGTTTTCTGCCAAGCAGACCAGTGATCGCGCCGACGATCCTGCCGCCGACGAATGCCACTGCAATGGTGATGATCATGCAGATTATCTGCGTACCTGCGCTGCCGGTGATGATGATAGCCGAAAGTCCTCCGAGCAGTCCGGGCATACCGTGGAGATTGTGGACTCCGCATGTATCTTTGCCGTGGATGAGCTTTTCGATCCCAGGTGCGATGATGCTGTATCCTGCAGTGCTGAGGATACCTGCAGCCAGTCCGATTAGCATCGACATGCCGGGATTGGCGATATCGCATGTGGAACCGATAGCAACGCCGCCTGCGAGTGATGCATTGGCGATATCTTCGATATCCACTTTGCCGCGGATGAGCTTAGAGAATATGTATGTGGCTATAGTAGCTCCGGCAAGTGCGAATACAGTGTTTATAGCTGTCAGAACGACGCGTTCAGGACTTGCTACCGCACTTGTGAATGAGGGCCAGAATACCCACAGGACGAGACTTCCGAGAAGTGAGAACTGATTGCTCATGCTGTCAGTTTCACACGTAGGTCCGTCAGACATTTTCTTCGCTGTAGTTGCAACGAGACCGAGTCCGAAATATGCTCCGAACGCGTGGATCACGACGCTGCCGCCTGTATCCTGGAATCCTGTGAATAATCCGCTTTCCAGAATGAGCCATTCGTTCAGCAGGTAGATCGGTACGAACAGTATTGCCAGCAGCACATACTGATCCATCGTCATCCTGCCGAGCGGTGCGCCGATCGCGATAAGCAGACTGGCAGCTGCGAATTCCGCCCACATCAGACCGTCAATGCTCAGCTGAGTACCTTCGCCCATGAAGCTTTTGATGAGCATGTAGATCGGGATCGAAATGCTGACAGCCAGAAGCGTTGCAGTGATCGAACTGTAGCCGTGGCCTCTGATAACGACCATCAGGAACCCGAAACCGCGAAGCAGCATCGCCAGGATGTGTATCGAGCGGTTGTACC
>CAVEWO010000164.1:0-4497 GCA_963619345.1 Bacteroidaceae bacterium | reverse complement strand
TAGTCGAGTAGGTCAGCGGTGTTACCACCGCCTTCCTCTCTAAGAACCGTACGTGAGCGTTTCCACTCATACGGCTCAAGCATTTCATCACTCTTTCGAGCGGCTTTCAGTATAGATTCTTTGGCAGGATGCATGAACATACGCCATGTTCGATACTTCCTCCCTGCCACCGTCTGTCTTTGGGACTTTAAAGAAGATTTCTCTGTCATCCCTGACATCCATTGGCATTCCACAGTGATAACAACATCCATTCTGATTCTTCCAGATTCTTTTGAATCTTCCCGTCAGTTTCTTCATTCCCTGTTTGAATTTTCTTTCATTGAAGTATTCGGTATCAAGGAATGGATTGACGTTTTCTCGAACCTTGATGTGTCTGACAACAGATGTGTGGTCTACTCGTATCAGTTCTTTGTCTTCGGTACAGAAAACCCAGTTTCTGCTTCCTTTCCCATGCCAGTATTTTGTAGAAACCCACCATTGTCCTTTGTGGGGATGTCTTCGCTTTGCCCATCGCCATAGCAGCTCATATAAAACATAGTCCAAGTGTGCAAATGCTTCACTTGCCACTACATGCTGATGGTAGTTCGTCCACCCTCTGATTTGCTGATTTAGCTTCATAATCAACACATCCTGTGTCCATGCTTTTCCTCTTTTAAGGATTGTCTCTGACAGTTTCTGTTTGATTGCTTTCATGGATTTCTTCGATGGCTTGACTATCAGTTTTCCATTGAATTTTCTAAATGTCCATCCAAGCATATCAAACCCGTCATTGATGTTTGTTATGAGCGTTTTCTCCTCTGACAGCTCCAGACCTCTTGTTTTAAGAAAGGCTTTGATGACTTCTCTGGCTTCTTCAGCAATTTCTTTCGTTGCCGCTGTGACGACAAAATCATCAGCATATCTCACCAGATTCACTTGATGCCGATTATGCACAAACGCACTGTATTTTCCTTTCAGGCTCATATCAAACCTGTTTTTAAGTGCCTTCTGAATCCCATCAAGTGCCATGTTTGCAAGCATTGGCGAAATGACACCGCCCTGCGGCGTGCCGTCTTCAGTGGGGAACAGCTCCCCTTTGAAGACAAATCCCGCCTTCAGAAACTGTTTTAATACCGACTTGTCTATCGGTATATTTCCCATCAGCCAGTCATGGCTGATATTGTCAAAGCACCCTTTGATATCTCCCTCAAGTACCCATTGCGGCGAATACTTTCTTGATAGCGCTGTGAAAATATATTCACAGGCATCCTGTGCACAGCGTTCTCTCCTAAACCCAAAGGATTTAGTGTCTGCCGTTGTTTCCGCCACAGGTTCCAGGGCAAGAGCATAGAGTGCCTGCATTGCCCTGTCATACATTGTTGGGATTCCCAGCGGGCGTTTCTTGTTTTTGCCTTTCTTGTCGATATATACACGTCTGAGCGGTTTGGCTTTGTAGCCTTTATCTGTCAGTGAGAGTACCGCTCTCATTTTCTCCGCAGGCGTTCCCCAGATTTCTCCGTCTACTCCTGCGGTTCTCTTGCCTTTATTCGTTGTCACACGTCTTACGGCAAGAGCTTTTGCATAAAACGAATGTGTCAGAAGATATTGAAGCCTCTTCACTGTGTTCCAGTTTTCTTCCTGCGTAGCCTTGACAATCCTGATTTGCAGCCTATTAACTTCTTTCATAGCTCTCTTCCAATCAATGGATTTCCATTGCAGGGAAAGCCTTTGTGCGTCCGATAATCTCTCAGAAGTTTTTGCTTCCGTCGTTGAATAATTACCGTTCATAAGTTTGCCTCCATTCTTTGTCATGAAATACCATAGGATAAGTCTGCACCCTTTCAGGTCAGGGCAAATTTTGAACCCCTATGCCCCGCCATTACAGCCGAGCCATTCGCTTTTTATCCATCTCCTCTACCCTCTGCGTCATCTATTCCCCTTACGGGTTCAATACCCTGCTGCTGCAGGGAACACATAGGGCTTACCAAGTTCCGCTTAACAAATAATTGTGAATGCTTTAGGTGCCATCTTTGAGCCGGGAGGAATCATGCCCATTTGTCATGCAGTTGCGAAAGCCCGCATGACCACCTCCGCACCTTTTGGTGTAAGTGTATCAGCCTTATTTCACTTATTCCCTGTAACGACTCTTGCAATGATTCACTTTACGTTCACCATGGCATTCTTATCCTTGCAGTACGTCCAACTCAGGCTGTCAGATTTCCCACGTTGTCCCGTCAGCTTCCCAACATGAACGTTGCCATTCAAGCAGATGACGGTAGGATTACCCCAAATGGATAGGGTAGCTGTATACAGCAATTTATTAAGCGACTTCTTGTCGCACCTCCCGCTCCGGATCCAGAAGGATCACATCGCAGTCGCCTGCCAGCATCAGGTTCACGATCTCGTTTTTCCCTGCAAAGGACTTCCCCGATCCCGATACGCCGACGATGAAGGAGTTCCCGTTCATCAGCTGCTCCCTGTCCGCCACGATCATATTCTTTGAGATCGCATTCTGCCCGTAATAGATGCCGTGTCTGTGTGCGATCTCCTGCACCCGGAAGGGCATCAGCACCGCAAGGCTCTCTGTGGTCAATGTCCTGGTCACGTCTATCTTTCTTACACCGATGGGGAGTGCCGTGTTCAGCCCGTCCATCTGCTGCCATTTCAGCACCGCGAGCTGACACATCCTCTCCCTTGCTGCGGTCCTGATGGCTTCCGTATCCTCATCGAGCTGCTTCTTCGTATCCGCCATATGGACGATCGTCACCAGAGCGAACATCATTTTCTGATCTCTCGTGGTCAGATCCTCAAGGAACTCCTTTGTCTCATTTCTCTGAAGCTCCATGTCATACGGAAGCATCGCAGTGAAGTTGTTGTTGGCGTTCTGTCTTCTCTGCCAGTTTGCGGCATTCGTCTCTACTCCCAGCATCCTGTTTTCCACTTCTCTTACCGCCTCGTCTGTAGGAATGGGGATGATATCGATACTCAGCATCAGATCCCTGGATATCTCCGTGAGCTTCGTCAGGATATCGTCTTTGAGAAATGCCGCATAGTCCTTCAGGAACATGACTCTTCCATACTTTTCTCCCAGCATGAAATAGTCATCTGCCACCTCGATATAGTCCGGTGAGATATAGTCCTTGAAACAGTGTCCCTTCTTTGCAGAGTCCTCCATGCTGAAACTGAAGGACGACTCCTCCCCGATACGGTAAAAGCCGAACAGGATCTTCAGCCGCTCTTCTGCATCGAGTTCCGTAAGGCCTGATCCCAGTCTGCTGAAATGCATCTGCAACTCCGCACCTACACGGTTGAAATAACTTCTTGCATCCTCGATACTGTTTCGGAAGACCGATATGGTCAGATACTTGTCCTGCACGATGGATGTCGTGGAAAGCGCTTTCGACAGGAGCATCATGTTGTATTCCTTCCGGTACTCATCCAGCCTGTCATCTCTTGCCGGGAGCAGGATGTCCCTTGTGATCTCTCTTCTGTCCATCCGCCTGTTGTTGATGGTGATCTTCGATATCGCTCCGCTGTCAAGAGAGTTCAGGATTTCGCTGTACTTCAGGAACATGGAGTCCTTGTCGCATCCGGATGCCACCGCATAATTGATATCATCGAACCGGTAGGATCTGCTGTACTTTCCAGGTGCCACCTCGAAGATCCCGTCCGGATAGATCGTCCGGATGGGGATGAGATCCTGCACGGAGCGCGGGATCCTCAGTCTGTCCTTTTCCTGTCTGTTGATATATCTCAGTGTCTTTAACATTTTCTTCTGCCTCTCTTTCTTCTTTCTGCTTCTTTTTTCGCTTCACGTGCCTCTGCTTTTTTCTGCTTTTTCGCCCTTCTTCTGATCCTTCGGAGCTCTTTCTTCGAAAAGCTCCCCTGGCGCAGCCCGATGCTTTCCTCCATCGCTTTGAAATACAAAGACTCCGGCCTGCTGAGATACCCTGACGGGAACAGGAACCTGCTTTTCACATAGGCAGCGATGAACTTCTCTGCAGGCATCCCGTTATATCTCAGGAACCCCGCTGCTGCAAAAGGCACGACGCCCAGGACGCAGAGCCACGTCGTGATCTCAAGTCCCAGGACGTCACGGCAGAGGAAATAGATCCCCACTGCTGCACCGCACCCCAGGACAGAAAAAAAGAACTGACGAAGTGTCAGTCCGAAAAACATGTTCTCTGAATACTCCCGTATCTCCTTGTTGATCCTGACTTCCATTACCTGCTGCTCCTTTCATCCACTCGTCTTTCCATAGCTGCCGGTTCCATCAGCCTGTTCTTTTCACGATCGAAAAGGAACACTCTGTCGCTCAGTACATCCCTTGGCTCCACTATCGTCCTGTTCACGTCTCTTACAAGAGCCTGCAGCTCCCTGACCCCGGGAGCATTCCTCTCAGGCGTGATGATGACCTCGTGCCTGCTGGACGGCAGGACGTAATAACTGCTCCCCAGGATCTCGCCGATCCTCGTCTGCACATCCGGATAGAACAGTGCTCCCGCTCCGTTGATACTG